>JAAEOZ010000620.1 GCA_024222685.1 Gammaproteobacteria bacterium
GCATTAATACGTACACCAGGGTCAGAGTCCTTCAGGGCTTTAGTCAACCCAGTCAGTATTTGCTGGTAATTTGAATCGCTGGCATTTTGAAGCTCTGGAAGATCAGCCAAAGCCCTGGCTGCTCGCCGTCGGGCAATCGCCGCGCCTTGCTTCAATTGTTTGAGAAGAAAGTTTCGTGCCCTGTCACCACTCAATTTCGCCAGTGCCCGAAAACCACTTTCCTGTAAATCTTCGTAACCGTCCTCCTCAAGCACTTCGATTAAAGGATCCACCGCCCGCGAATCTCCAATCTCCGCCAGCACGTCCATCAAACTGCTTTGAACTTCCCAACAGGCGTTGAACTCCAGATCATCAATCTGGTAATCCAGTTCCGGGTAGCCATCTTCCTTGAAACAACGAATCAGACGCTCCACCGTCTGGGGTGAATTAATCTTCGCCAAAGCCTTGACAACTTCGATACGGACTTCACCTTCCGGATCTTTTTCGAGATTTTCCAGCAGCGGTAGCGCCGCCTGCTCAACCTGCATTTTCCCCAGCGCGACAACAGCTTCTGTACGTACATCGTAATCCTGGTCGAGCAGCAGGTTCGTTAATAGCTCGCTGGACTGCTCATCATTAGCATTCATTTTTTGCAGGGCGTTTATCGCACAGCATCTAGCAACGGTTTCATCCCGTTTGAGCACTTCGTGCAATGCGTCAACTACGATACTTCCGTCAATTGCGTGCGTATTCAAATGATTTGTTTCATACATAAATTAAATTATTAATCAGGTTTCAGCTTGCGCCTGTTTACTGTAAAAAAAAACTCTCTGGACTTTATCAATCCAGAGAGTGCATACATAACTGCTGGTTAACGTCCGTACCGAAGCTTCTAAACGATATCCCTTCTTTTGAATGACATCTCTGCGAAGCTGTCTTTATACGGAGATTCACCTATTTTCCATATTTTGGCCGAGGCTATTTTGAAACGGTAGTTCTGCGA
>JAAEOZ010000621.1 GCA_024222685.1 Gammaproteobacteria bacterium
CGCCAGGCCTCAACCCATACACATCGCATTTCCGGCTTAATTTCACAGTTTCCATCCAGCCTCACACCACCGCAGGGTCCGTTACGGATCGATTTTGGGCAATTCATCGGGCAGGACATACCCGTATTGCTTAATGTACATTCACCACACATCTGACAATCAAATACCAGGCTCTTGGCGGTCTTTTCTAAAATTCGAAATGGTTTTTCCACACGTTGCGTACCAATCGCCCGCCACAACGGGTAAAGCCTGATAAAAAATGGCTCAAAAAAATAGTAAAACGCCTCGAGTTTTCTCGAATGCGTTACCGACCAATGGCGGATTCTGGGCACTTCTGTCTCCTGTCAGAAATTCAGTGCACGAGTTTCATCTTTGCCACTCGCACGGGTTAACTGTTCCAGTACAACATCAGGATACTGTTCCTCAAGCTGTCTGACTAATAACTGAGCCTGTTCTTTCACATCACCGACAATCGCAAAACGTATATTACGCCGGCCTTCCTTAAAAACAACCTGGCCGGGAATATCTCGCCAGTAAACAATCTTTAACTGCGCCATAATGCTTTCTGCATAGCCGCATCAAGGGATGGCACCATTTCACCGGTTCCGGTGAAAACGCGTTCGAAACGCAAACCCAGCCTCTTCGCTGCGGATTTGGCCATTTCGGTAATTTCTTCTGAATCAGTTTGCGCCAGATAAATCAGTCGCGTGTAGTTACCGAAATACATCGGCAACAGATCTGCATGACGGTCCAGACCCAGCATCCTGTAAACCAGTCGATCAAAATGGCGGGCGAGAAAGTCTGTTAGATAAAATGTTCCGGGCTCATCGTCCTGAAATTTTTCATAAGTCTCCATACCAGCGAGAAAATCATAACAGTGCGCCCCGGGAATTCGGCTTACGCCGCGTTCTTCGAGGACTCGATCCAGCTCACCGCTAGTGCCACAATCGCCATAGGCAACAAAGATGTGCTCGTACAGGTGACGTGCTTTGTCGATTTCCTCGGCTACAGCCTTAGGTATTTTTTCGGGGGTAGCGTGTAAATCAGCGGTAATGGCCTGCAAATCCATCTGCGACCACTGACTCAGTTTCTTTATATCGTTGACTTCACGCGCGACAGCGGCGCAGGTAATCACCAGAATCGAGGCTGCCTTTTCCATGTCGCACTTGAATACCTGTTACCGCCTGCAAACTTAGCGGGCTCGAATTTCCGCAACCAGCTGTTTGGCGGTATCAGCCGCTACTGCCGCATCGCGACAATAAGCATCGGCACCGATCGCCTCACCGAATTCCTGATTAAGAGGCGCGCCACCGACCAGAATGATATAGTCATCACGAATGCCTTTTTCTTTCATAGTGTCTATCACTACTTTCATATATGGCATGGTTGTCGTTAACAACGCAGACATGCCGAGAATTTCAGGCTTATGTTCTTCGAGGGCTTCGAGGTAGGCTTCTACCGGCGTATTGATACCGAGATCAATGACTTCAAATCCTGCGCCTTCCATCATCATGCATACCAGGTTTTTGCCGATATCGTGGATATCACCTTTTACCGTGCCAACCACCATTTTCCCGGCGGCAGGCTCGTCAGAATCGGACAACAATGGCTTAAGAAGAGCCATACCAGCTTTCATCGAGTTGGCAGACATCAGCACTTCCGGCACAAACAGGATGCCATCGCGGAAATCGATACCGACTATAGTCATGCCGGCAACTAGTGCTTCATTGAGTACTTTATTGGCACTCCAGCCGCGTTCCAGCAGAATTTCAGTACCTTCGACAACTTCCTCCTTCAGGCCGTTGTAAAGATCGTCGTGCATCTGCTCAACCAGCTCATCATCGGGCAGGGTCGAAAGATCCAGATCGTCTTCATCATCGTAATCGTCATCTACATCGGTCATTTAATAAATCCTCACTAGAAAGGCATAGCACGGGCCAACATGCCGCGGGACTGCCAGAATAAAATTTAGCGGGTTCTGAATCTGACTTTGCAGCGACTTCACATTACCGAAACGCGACAAAATTCACGAATGCCTCAAACCATTGAAAACTTTGTTGAAACAAGCAGTTAGAATCCATCATCAGGCACCACCGAGGCAAGTGTAATCCGATTAATCCTGTGTCGGCAAGGGGTAAATATCACCACTACCATAATCGCCGATAGCTACGGCGCAGATCAAAACCATATTGCAAGTGGATCAACTACCGAAATTCTAATAAATCAGTGACTGCATTGTCTGTGCCTGGACGGCATTGTCTTCAGCGCCAAATCCGCTAAATAGACTATCTGCCTGGCTGAGGTATTGTCTGGCTCGATCCATTGCAAAATTTGAGTTGTACAGTATCGCCAGCACATCGGCGCCGCGTTCAAAAACAGCTGTTTCACTAGTCTTCCCCAGTAAACGACTGGCCTTGATACGCAACTGCCAGGCACGCCTGTGTTCACCCTCGCTACGGTAATGGTGGTAAAGCATTTTCAGATCCTGTGCCTGAGAAACATGCACCAGATCCTGCTCATACTGGCGAAACAGTGATTCGACATCTCTACCCAGAAAATCGAGTTCCGATGGATCATATCCACTGGATTTCAAATTTCCAATGATGGTTCTGGCGCGATTCAACTGACCACTGGTTGCATAAAGCCTGGCCGCTTCAGCATTGGCCAGCTGTGCCTGATAGTCGTTGTGAAATTTCTGATGAAACTGTGCCATCGTTTCAAGCGCACCAGCAGCTGCACCATACCGACGTATTTCAGTATTGGCAGCGATAACGACGTTTAAGTTTTCCTCGGCCTTTCGATATTCCCCCAGAAAAATCTGGCTGCGCGCAAGCCAGAGTCTATCGTATGATTCAGCAGCATAACGCGCCAGTGCTCGCGCCTTGATATTTAACCTGCCGAGTTGCTGATAAGTCTTCGCCATGGTCAATTTATCATTCTGCCGACGCGCTATCTCCAATGCTTCCTGCAACAGCAGCTCGGCGGAATTAAGCTCCTGGTTGTCAATGGCTGCACTACCGAGTAGTAATAAAACATTGCCAAGTTGCCTGTCATCACCAGCTTCGACTGCATCGGCAGCAATTTCGAGTAAACGTGTATTAGCCTGTTTGAATTGATTACTGGATAACAGCGTCTCTATCTGCTGTTCCAGTTCCAGATTATTTAAATTGAGCAAATCGATATCGAGGGCCGATTCCTGCACCCGGCTTAATTGTACCTCGGTGGACAGGGAGGATTGTGTCAAAGTAGATGGCTGAGGCTTGATTTCAGGCTCGGAATTCGACCACATCCAATGTGCGCACACCAATAAAATCAGTATCGGTATGATGGTGGGTGAGTCCGTAAAATACTGTTTCAAATTCACGTCTATGCTCTTCCTGCTCAATTGTAGTGTACGCTTCTTGCCAGAATTTTCAAAATCACGACAATAGCGTAATAATAATTAATCGAAACCAGACCTCCAGCTATGAATCAGCATGATTAACTATAATGTCGACCCAGAGATACAGATCTTTATCGATGAGTATCTAAAGATATCGAATAATCTTTCTACTGATACCAGTATCGCCCAACAACGTCAGTCATACGAGAAAATCTGCCAGCATTTCTGTTACCCTCACCCTGAAGGAATAACCTCCGATGATGCTCTGGTCGATGGTAGACACGGCAAAATTAGTATCCGTCGATATTATTTTCAACAACCAGCACCCAATCAACCACAGATTATATTTCTGCATGGTGGTGGTTTCATTCTGGGTAGCCTGGATTCACACGACGATATCTGTGCAGAACTTTGCGCGGCTACCGGATTCAATACGATCTCCATAGACTACCGACTTTCGCCAGAGTTTTATCATCCAGTACATCTTGATGATGTCACCGATGCATATCTCCAGGTTACTAATAAACGCTCCATCATGGTTGGTGTATCTGCGGGTGCAACTTTATCGGCTGCGTTATGTCATCGATTAAAAAATTCGTCTCAGCTTCCGCTCGCCCAGGTCCTGATTTATCCCGGATTAGGCGGTGATCTATTCAATCTCGAGTCATACCAGGTCAATGCTCAGGCACCATTATTAACTACCGATGACATTCATTTCTATCGAAAATCCAGATGCCTGAAGGATCCATTACCCCTCGATGACGCGGAATTCTATCCTCTCGCCGCCAGAGATTTTGGCGGTCTTCCTGCAACGGTTGCGTTTTCTGCTGATATTGATCCACTACGTGACGACGCTTCTTTCTATGTCGAGCAAATCAATAAAGCCGGAGGTAATGCAAAGGTTTATAACGAAGCCGGATTAATTCATGACTACTTGCGCGCACGCCATACGAGCCAAAAGGCTGCGGACAGTTTTCGCAGGATCGGCGAAGCAATTAGCGAGTCTGGATCTGGAATCAGGCAGCATTAATATTCCCGGCATGACTCAACTCTAAACCCAGGTACTGAGGAGACCTTAATATGAGCAGAGACCCAAGGTACGACATCTTATTTGAACCTGTAAAAATAGGCCCGGTGACGGCCAAAAACCGTTTTTATCAGGTGCCTCATTGCAATGGCGGTGGTTATCGGGATCCATCCGCAGTCGCCGAAATGCGTCGCGTCAAATCCGAAGGCGGCTGGGGAGTAATATTTACCGAGCAGACCGAATTACACCATAGTTCAGAGATCTCACCGTTCATCGAATTACATTTATGGGACGATGATGACATGCCTATGCTCGCCAAAATGAGCGACGCCATGCACGAATTCGATGCACTTGCCGGTATCGAACTGGCTTACTCCGGCGTCAACGGGCCAAACTTATATAGCAAGGAAGTACCACTTGCACCCACTGCGATGCCAATACGTACTTTTACCAATGATCCGGTTTCTGCAAGGGCTATGACGCGAAAGGATATCCGCGATCTACGCCGCTGGCATCGCAATGCATTTAAGAGGGCAAAATCCGCAGGCTACGATCTGGTGTGTTTATACGGTGCACATGGATTTGGCATTATTCAACATTTTCTATCGACAGCAACTAATCAGCGCTGCGATGAGTATGGTGGTTCGCTCGAGAATCGTTGCCGTCTCATGCGCGAACTCATCGAAGAAGGCAAAGATGCCATCGGCGATAGTTGTGGTATTACGCTACGTCTGTCTCTCGATGAAACAATCGGTGATCTGGGTTTTTCCAATAGCGAAGTGCGAGATTTGATCGAAATGCATAGCGAGCTACCCGACCTCTGGGACCTCGCTCACGGCAGTTGGGAAGACTGTTCGGGACCCTCGCGCTTTACCGAAGAAGCGGCACAGCAGAAGTTAGTCACCGGAATAAAATCGCTCACGTCAAAGCCGGTAGTCGGTGTAGGACGCTTTACCTCACCCGATGTCATGGTGAAACAGGTTAACTCGGGCGTGCTCGATTTTATCGGCTGCGCAAGACCCTCGATCGCAGATCCCTTTTTACCAAAGAAAATCAACGAAGGCCGTATTGAAGATATCCGAGAATGTATCGGCTGTAACATCTGTATCAGCGGCGATATGACTATGTCACTATCCCGCTGCACACAAAACCCGACCTTCATGGAGGAGTGGCGCAAAGGCTGGCACCCGGAAAAAATACAGGCCAGAGGCGACAGCGAGTCGGTGCTCATCGTCGGCGCCGGCCCGGCTGGACTCGAAGCCGCCCGCGCGCTGGGGCTGCGTGGATATCAGGTTGTCCTCGCCGAAGCCACCACAGAACTCGGTGGCCGGGTCAGCAGAGAAAGACAGTTGCCGGGGCTCTCCGCCTGGGGACGAGTCGCCGACTATCGTGCATATCAGATCAGCCAGATGACAAATGTCGAAGTTTATCTGGACAACCAGCTGAGTGCTGACGATATTCTCGACTTCGGTTTTCAGCACGTCGCGCTGGCAACCGGTTCGCACTGGCGAAATGATGGTGTGGCGCGAATCCATCTAACAGCGTTTAACAATGATGCATCAATACCGGTCTTTACTCCTGACGACATCATGACCGGTAAGGCCATCGAAGGCGAAGTGATCGTCTTTGATGACGATCACTATTACATGGGTGGTGTCATTGCCGAGAAACTGGTCGAACAGGGCGCTAAAGTCACGTTGATTACGCCTGCGGCTTATGTCTCAGAGTGGACTAACAACACACTGGAGCAGGCGACTATTCATCGTCGACTGGTTGAGCTTGGCGTTGAAGTCGTACTTAATCGATCGGTATCGCAAATAAGCCAGCAGAGAGTCGAAACCAGCTGCGTATTTTCTGGGCAAACAAACTCTCAACCAGCCGATGCTGTAATTATGGTTACCTCCCGGACAGGTGACGATAGTTTATGGCTGGAACTCGAGGCCAGACAAAATGAATGGGCCAAAAGCGGTATCCAGAGCATAAAGCTTATTGGCGATGCCGAGGCACCCGCACCAATCGCCTGGGCAACGTATGCCGGGCACCGTTATGCTCGAGAGCTGGATATGCCCGATATTGGCGATGAGCTACCTTTTCGTCGCGAAGTGACTGGATTAAAGGATTGATGGTGTAACCACTAGATTAACCCCAATGGCGTCCTATACTAATACTATTCAAATAACCTATAACCCTTTATTTTGAATCAGGAATATATAAATCCTCGCGACGCTTCAAAGTCTAAACAGGAACTTCTGGATGAGGTTCACCTGTTGCGTAAAAGGCTATCAGAGATGGAAAGCAGCCTCAGCGCAAGAAAGCAACGCGAGCAAACCCTGTCGAGCACGATAAAGCTTGGATACTGGGAATGGGACGAGATAAAGCAATACCCCAGGTATCTCTCCGAGGAATTTGCAACTATATTTGGACTGAGTCAGGAGCAACTATACGAAATATACCAGTGTGAAGAAGATTTATATCGTTTTATACATCCTGATGATCTTGAACGATATAAACAGCAAGTATTGATATCAGCAAAGGATAAAAGTACAGACAA
The DNA here is from genome assembly GCA_024222685.1 of Gammaproteobacteria bacterium. Lineage (GTDB taxonomy): Bacteria > Pseudomonadota > Gammaproteobacteria. Next base: position 6,961 of record JAAEOZ010000621.1, read on the forward strand.
ACAGGCTCGTGTGCATAACTATCGCATTGTCAGACCTGGTGGAGAAGTACGCTTCGTGCGGGAAATAAATATCGGAATTGTGGAGCGTGATGGTGTGCTGCTTCGATCCTATGGCGCTATTCAGGATACCACGGAGTATCATCGGTCCCTGATTGAATCCCGAAAAAGTGAAGAACGATACGGTTCCCTGTTTTCGAAATTACCCATTGGCGTTCAGGAGCAGGACTGGTCCTCGATTAAAAAGTCGGTCGATAAACTGCAATCCGAAGGGGTCGAGGATTTAAAAGGATATCTTAAAAATAACCCCGCCATATTAAAGAACTTGGTGGATACAATCCAGATCACCAGCGTCAATGATGCTATGTTGAAAATATACGGGGCCGAAACCAGAGAAGAGCTTGTCCATGACGAAGAAGATGTTGCGGATTGGTGGGATGAAAGATGGGCAGAGCTTTATGCCTCTGAAATTACCGCTCTCGCTGGCCCCAGCAGAATAAATTATGCAGAGCTCACAGAAACTCGTGTAGACCAGTCTAACTTTGAAACCCGCCTGATTACCAGTATTGTCAAAGGCGACGAAGACACCTGGCAAAGAGTTCTTACTATCATCGAGGATGTTACCGAACGCAAACAAAATGAAGTAGCATTAATCAGGGCCAAGGACTCGGCAGAACAGGCGAGCAGGGCGAAAAGTGAGTTTCTGGCGACGATGAGCCACGAAATCCGTACGCCTATTAATGGCGTGCTTGGAATGACCGAGTTATTAATGGGCGCCGATCTCGATATGCATTCCCGGCGTCTTGCAACCACCGCGCATCGGTCGGCCGAATCGTTACTCGACATCATTAACGATATTCTTGATTTCTCAAAGATTGAAGCCGAAAAGATGGAGCTTAGCGAAGCAGGTTTTGACCTCAGGCAAGTACTTGAAGATGTACTCGAAATGATTGCTGGTCAGGCCCATCGAAAAGGCCTGAAGTGTATTGCAAATTTACCCCCCGACCTTCCGCGACTGGTCAGAGGTGATGCGGTACGGTTGCGCCAGATAATGGTGAATATACTGGGAAATGCGACCAAATTTACCGAGCATGGAGAAATCCGGCTATTGGCTAAAGTGGAAGCCCGAAGCGTTGACAAATACCATATGGTCTTTGAGATTTCGGACACGGGGCCGGGTATCCCACTCGAACAACAGGAAAATATATTCAATGCTTTTAGCCAGGTCGACAGCACAACCACCCGCCGTTTTGGTGGCACCGGGTTAGGGCTGGCGATTACCTTGCGACTTTTAGACTTAATGGGCGGCCAGATAGAGCTTGAAAGCGCACCGGGCAGAGGCACTCTGTTTCGATTAAAAATCCCACTGGCTGTTGGCAATAACGAGAACAGTCAGCCAAAATCGCCCGAAGCCCTGGTCAATTTACGCATATTGATAGTCGACGATCATGCGATTAATCGCGATATTCTAAGTAATCAGGTGATTGCCTGGGGCATGCGCTACGACAATGTTGAATCCGGCATTAGAGCGATAGAACTGGTTCGTAAGGCGCAGACCGAGAATGACCCATACCGGATAGTCCTGCTTGACTGGCATATGCCGGACATGGACGGGCTCGAACTGGCCAGAACATTGAGCACTGACCCAACTATCCATACCCCCCAACTGATCATGCTCAGTTCGACCGGATTTGACCCGAATTCTGAGACGGCGAAAAAAGCATCCATTACATGCTATTTGCAAAAACCGGTCAGACAGAAATTACTACTGGATTGCCTGTGCGGAGTGATAGGCGAAGAGCAGTCGAGCGGAACAACAGAAGCCGGGCAAGCACACCGGTTTGACTGCAAAATACTGCTCGCCGAAGACAATCTGGTAAACCAGGAAGTAGCGCTAGGCATGCTCAGGGCGCTGAGTTGTCAGGTGGATCTGGCTGAAAATGGTGAAGAAGCGGTGATAGCCGCAAAGGCAAAACGCTATGACCTGATACTAATGGACTGCCATATGCCGGAAATGAATGGTTTTACCGCGAGTCAACAGATCCGTGACGATGAAAAACAGCAGGGTATTTCCCGAATTCCGATCGTGGCCTTAACCGCCGATATCAAAAAAGGTATTGAAGTTGAATGCGGCGAGGCGGGTATGGATGGTTACCTGAGTAAGCCGTTTAGCCAGGCTAAACTATCGGCGTTATTAAGCCAGTGGCTAACGCCTACAGCAGAGGCAAGCAGCTCAACGGCGGAACAATCACCGCATGACGTGCTTGAAAAGCGGCTGGATACCGACGTTCTGGCCCAATTAAGACAACTGTCGAGTACCACTGGACGTGACATTCTCGGTAAATCGGTCCGATTTTTTCTACAGCAAACACCTGAAGATATCATCAGGCTTCACCAGTCAGTGGCTCAAAACGATTATGAGTCGGTGAGAACCATCGCCCACAGCCTGAAGTCATCAAGTGCCAATCTCGGAGCAATGACGCTCTCACAGCTATTCCAGCGGCTAGAAGACAGGGCTCATGATGAATGTGCGGAAGTCATATCCGAACTATTGCCGGCGATTGATGCGCTGCTCCCCAAAGTGCTGGACGAGCTACGGCAAGAGATAGACATCGATAAGGAAAGCATCGCTAATCTGCCCGAAGAAAAACAGTTGCCACAGGCGACATCGGCACCATCCATATTACTGATCGATGACGATGCCGGATTCAGGCTGACCACATCGGAGGCGCTCAAAGCTACCGGGTTTAGCGTAAGAGAAGCTTCAGATGGTGAACTGGCATTGTCTGAACTGGATCAGTCGATCCCCGATCTGATATTACTGGATGCCATCATGCCCGGTATAGATGGCTTTGAAGTCTGTGAGCAAATTCGAAAAAGAAGCGATACCCGGAATATCCCGGTCATAATATTAACTGGGCTGGGAGATATGGAATCGGTTAATCGAGCATTCCAGTCCGGAGCTACCGATTTTATAGTAAAGCCGATCAATTACGCAGTGCTGAGTTCCCGCATTCGATTCCAGCTCCGCGTCGCTGATAATCTCATGGAATTGGATATTAGCCGGGGATGGTTAGCGAACGCACAACGCATTAGCGGTATTGGTTACTGGCAATGGGATTCGAGTACTGACAAGATCGAAATATCTGAGCAACTTGCAGAAATGCTCGCGATAGGAGACATATCGAGTATTAACAGTCTGACAGATTACATAAACCTGATTCACCCACAGGACCAGGAATTTATCCGTAGTAATATCCTCACCGCGTGTCAGAGTGGTGAAGCCAGTTCCGAGGATTATCGATTGCTCACTTTACACTCCGAGACGCTGGTGGTTCATCAGGAGTTAGCACGACCGGAGAATTCTGGAGATATCGTTTTAGGTACCGTACAGAATATTACGCAGCAGCGTGAATCGGAAAAAATGATACGCCAGCTTGCCTACTCGGATGCGTTGACGGGTCTGGCGAACCGGGCTTATTTCTATAAGCATCTTGAAGATGTCATCAAAGCATCTCATCGTCGAAATGAACGCTTTGCAATACTCTTTCTAGACCTGGATGAATTCAAGGAAATCAATGACAGCCTGGGTCACGATGCGGGCGATATATTGCTTAAGCAGATTGCACAACACCTGAAAAAGGCCGTCAGAGAAGTTGATTTCGTGGCACGCCTGGGTGGAGATGAATTCTGTATCGTGAGTTGTGACATCTCTGATCAATACGATGCGGCCTATATTGCCAATCGTTGCCTGGAGGAGATTAATGTGCCTGTTGATTTGGGAAAGCAGGTTGTCCGCCCCAGATGCAGCATCGGTATTGCCTACTTCCCGGACGATGGTGACGATTCCCGATCATTAATGAAAGCCGCCGATAGCGCCATGTACGCCGCGAAGGAATCCGGCAAACACCGTTATGTATTTTACCAGCCTGATTTTACCAGGCAGGCAGAGGAACGACTGCAAATCGAACAGGATTTACGCTTGAGCATCGATAAGAAAGAACTGGTGCTTCATTATCAACCCCAGGTCGATCTCAGAACTGGCCGTATGATGGGTATTGAGGCCCTGGTGCGCTGGAATCACCCAACACGAGGTATGATATTACCGCAGGAGTTTATCGATATTGCCGAGCGAATCGGTTTCATAAAACCTTTGGGGCACTGGGTGCTGGAAACAGCATGCCAGCAGGCTATAGCCTGGAATAAAGCAGGACTGCCTCACTTCAAACTGGCCGTTAATATTTGTTCCAGCCATTTCCAGGATTCAGGCTTTATCAAGATGGTTGAGAAAATATTGGCCGATAGTGGATTCCCTGGTTCATCGCTTGAGTTCGAAGTCACCGAGAGTGTTACTCATCCTGTCAGGAAGAATGTATCGACATTTGATCACCTGCAGAAAATGGGAATCAAACTTGCAATCGATAATTTTGGTACAGGGTATTCTTCTCTGGCATCTCTCATGCAACTGCCCATTGATAGTCTCAAAATTGATCGGCTTTTTATTGCCGATATGCTACAGGATCCAAAATCATCGATGTTACTCGGCACAATCGTCGGTGTTGCCCATGCGCTTGGTCATATTGTGGTAGCGGATGGTCTGGAACAGGAAGACCAGGTGAAAGTATTAAATGCCATTGGTTGCGATGTCATTCAGGGTGATTTTTTTAGTAAGCCGGTACCTGCAGACGAGATATTAAACCTGGCACTTACCGACTTTCTATCGGCTAATATTCCTGTTAAAACAACATCTTCCCAACTCAAACTGAAAACATTATGACGGAATTAAAGCGTAATGGTATGACCGGACTCGAACAGTTAAACACCCTTAAGCTGCCTAGCTTACCGGCCGGGACACCGTATTTAATAAAATCGCTATCTAATGAAAATATTGATTTTGCTGAACTCGCTTCGATTGTCGAAAAATTTCCCAGTATTGCAGGTAAGCTAATATCGCTTGCAAATTCAGTCTGGTCTGCCCCGGCATCGGCCATCACGTCGTTAGAGGATGCCTGTGCACGCCTGGGATTTGACGTCGTCAGAAGCACCAGTATCGCACTCGCGATAGCTACCCCATTTAATCCGACAAAATGCCCGGCCTTTGATCCTGAATATTTCTGGTACAGCGCATTAATGACCGCAGATGCTGCATGCCGTCTCGTACCCGTTTTATCATCCAGCGGTAATCTAAAACCATCGTCAGCGCGCGCCGCAGGTTTGCTACATAATCTGGGGTTACTTTGGCTGGTCGACAGCTTCCCAGACGAAGTCCATCAAGCACTGACAATGGTTAAGAAAGATCAGTTCACAACTTTGCAGCAGGCACTTTTGCAGATACTCGGATTTGATCAGATGCAGGCCGGAGGTCATCTCGCTAGTCGTTGGGAATTATCGGAACCATTGGTTTTGGTGATGACTCATTACTCAAAAACCAGTTATCAGGGGCCACAACGCGAAATAATTACCACCGTGGGCCTGGCTGTCAAGCTGGTTTCAAATACGCTAAAAGAAGTATCCTGTACTGAGCAGGAAACTCGTCAGTGGAATTCTGAAATCTCCAGGGATGATTTAAGCGAGGTTTCTGAGCAGCTAAATAAACAGATCGTCAATATCCGAGCCATTGCAAAAGAGTTATTTTGACCACTATTGATTTTATTATTTTCTCAAAAGCAATCACCAGTTATCCCGCCTGGATTCCCGCACTATCGGCGGGATATTTTCCAGTATGACCACACAACCGCCACTACGGTTGAAAATACAATCAAAACTATTCCGAGTCTGACCATTTCCTTCGAGAGACATATTTCAGTTTTCAAGCTTATTCTTCAATCTTTTTGATCCGCCACTTTTGGCGCTCGCTATCCCAGTTAACATCTTTCCAGTAGTTTGAATAATACCGTGCAGCATTTAATCCTTTAGGTACCTGAAAGTCGACATAGTCATGATGGAGTTTGAGGTATTCCTTTTGATATTTCTTACTACTTTGTAACCAATAGTTATTTTCAACATCGCTAATGGCGATGGGCTACCTTTTCGTCGCGAAGTGGCTGGATTGAAAGATTAATTTTCTGTATAGACTTTCTGGCTTAAAATTAACACTAATACCTTCGTTGCTCTTTAAGTCCTGATAAAAGACAGGCTCACTACAGCTCTACCTTTGAACAACCGATAATTTTTATTTACCTAAGTTGTTTTCTATCTTGACAAATTCGTTCCGACATACAACACTCGTAGGTCTATATCGGGACATGAATTATAGATTCCGAATTTGTTTTTATAGTTATAACGCAGATATAGGCATAATAATAATGATAGATGCAGCGATAAATCATATCGCAAGTAATGTTAATAAACACTTGATGCGTACCTTCGACCATAGCGAAGATATAGTTGTGGTATCGAATATCCTTGAGCAGGATGGCTCAGTCTCAGCTAATGTAGCCAACAAAATCATCCTCTCGCTGGTTAATGTTGAAAAGGATAGTGTCGCCTATAAACAACCGGTAGCAGTTGCTGCGGCTGGTTTACGTGCTGTCAATTCCAGCCACCCCATGCACTTTAATCTATATCTGATGGTTGCCAGTTATTTTGGTGGCAACAACTATCAGGAAGGGCTCAAACATATTTCCAGCACCATTAGCTACTTTCAGGGCCAACCCGTTTTCGATCACCATAATTCACCCGGACTAGATCGCAGTATCGATAAGCTGATTCTTGAGATCGAAAATCTGAGCCTGGGTGACTTAAGCAGCCTTTGGAGTATATTAAGCGGCAAGTACCTGCCTTCAGTACTCTACAAGGTACGCATGGTGAGCTACGACTCGAATGTGGTAAGTGGGCAATCACCCGTCATATCGCGAACTCAGACAAAACTAACGTCCTAGCGACTGGAGCTAAGGGTTGAGCAATTATCAAACACTACTGAGAATTGCTGTAAAACACCGTTATCATCGGGCACAGACATGCCACTGCCTGCACTTTTATCCCAGCGAAAAAACCCGGAAGGTGTTTGATAACACAGGGATTCTATGCAGACCGAGCAATGACGGTATTCTGCTGGCATACGATCAAAGTCGGGTCGAGGCATTGCGACTTTACGCAGAAGACAAAACCGAACCACTTTACTTTGAATTCAAGGTATTTAGCAGCGACCCGCATTTCAAAAGCTATACCGAACCCTATGGACTCGACAACGAAGCCATCCTGTACTTTAACAATAGCGCTACTTCAAAGCCAGACTCAATGCATCTGAGCCAGTTAGATTTGGCCTCCGGTCAAGACCTGAAAACACTAGATGATTTTAAAGTACTCAACGATACAGAAGACAAAGCCGAACCGGAAACCGTTTCCTTAAGAACGATCCTGTCACCACAGGACTTTCTCATGCCACCAGTTTTTGTCCTGCATATTTTTACCAATGGCGGCCAGGGATCATTTCTCGAACAATGGCTGGTTGGCACACCAACTCAATATGTCATCCATTTCGATAGTCGCGAACGCTACTGGAAATATTATCTGCTTGGCAATATGGCCGACGAAAATCATGCCAGCGAAGACTACTACGTAGTCGATCCAGATAATGTAATTCAGTTTGAAACACTGGGCGAGGAGTTTTTGCCTGGCAGGAAACGCGTCTTTACTTTTAAGTCAAAGCAGAAAATTCCTTTAACTGAAGATTATTCCTTTCAATTTCAATTGAAGAAAAAAGACCGCGGCATGGATGCCCTCATAATTGACGGCTTACCCGTCGCCGATGTGAAACAAGTGGGAAAAGATAGCCCAACAGGAGCAGACAATATCGTATCTGAAATTTATATTAATAGTTAACAATCCAGCAATTAACAATCAAAGGGGAACATTATGGCAATGAAAACACCCGGCGTTTATATCGTAGAAAAAAATGCTTTTCCGAACTCAGTAGTTGAAGTCGCGACTGCAGTACCCGCATTTGTCGGTTACACCGCAAAAGCAGACAATAAAGGCAAATCCCTTGCTAATAAACCACAGAAAATCACCTCGATGGCGGAGTATCGTAATTTATTCGGTGGTCCACCAAAACCCAGGTTTTCGATAGTCGAACCACAAGCAGATGAAGAAGCTGACTTTTCATTGAGTGACGGCAAAAGTTTCGTACTGAGAAAAGAGACCGGCAAGTTCCTGCTTTATTACAGCATGATGCTGTTTTTTCAAAATGGCGGAGGCCCCTGCTATATCGTTTCGGTCGGCCAATACGGTGCGCTCAACGCTGCCGACAAGGTAACCCCCAGAAAAGTTGACAAAGCAGATGCTAAGGACGTAGATGATAAGGCTGCGGCCCCTGCAGCCAGCGGTGTCGAAGCTTCAAAATTACAGGCTGGTATTAAGCTGTTAATCAAGGAGCAGGAACCTACCATGGTGATAATACCTGAAGCCGTACTGTTAGAACCTGGCGAGTGTATTTCTACTCAACAGGCAATGGTCAATCACTGTGGCATCGAAATGAAGAGCCGCATGGCCATTCTGGATGTCTGGGGCGGCGATAAAGATGAAAACACCAATAACTGCATCTCAAATTTTCGCAATAGCCTCGCTATCGATACACCAGATTTTGCCAGTGCTTATTACCCCTGGTTGAATACCACCATTATTGAAGACAGTGATTTAAACTTCGACAACTTTGCCGACAAAACGAAGCTAAGGGACTTACTCGAGACAGATATCAAAGGCCGTAAGGCTCAGGATGAACGCTCAAAGGCTATCAAGGAACAACAACTGGCTCAAATTGGAGAAATTGCCAAAACCTGGGAGGCCAACATTGACCCCGACGATGCCAAAGCAGTAGCTGATAAAGACCAGAAAGCAAAAAGCCTGGTCACCATGTCGCCTCTTTACGTCAACCTCCTCGCCGCAGTAAAAAAGAAAATCAACTTACTCCCCCCTGCTGCTGCAATGGCCGGTGTTTATACTCGGGTTGATAATTTGCGCGGTGTCTGGAAAGCACCTGCTAACGTCAGCCTCATCGCAGTGGTCTCTCCAACTGTCGAAATAAGCCACTATGATCAGGAGGATCTAAACGTCCACGTCAAGGGAAAGTCGATTAACGCCATACGCAGTTTCATCGGTGAGGGTACATTGGTGTGGGGTGCTAGAACTCTCGATGGCAATAGCCTTGACTGGCGCTACGTGAACGTGCGCCGCACCATGATTATGCTCGAAGAATCCATTCGTCTGGCAGCCAAGGCTTACGTTTTCGAACCTAATGTAGCCAATACCTGGGTGACGATAAAAAGCATGATTCGCAATTTCCTCACGGGCATCTGGAAACGTGGTGGCCTTGCAGGCGCTGTACCTGATGACGCTTTCAATGTGTATGTCGGTCTCGGAGAAACCATGACTGCAGAAGATATTCTTGAAGGCATTCTGCGTGTGACTGTACTGGTAGCAATCAGTCGACCAGCCGAATTTATCGAGATTACCTTCCAGCAAAAAATGCAGGAGTCATAAAACATTTGCAAGGGTACTAATATCACTTTTTTCCAAAATTATACAGGTATATAAACATGGCCGATGATGGATCTGCACAATCAACAACCGTATGGCCCATTTCAAAATTTTTCTTTGAAGTTAAATGGGATAAAGAAGTAATGTCTTTTCAAGAAGTTTCCGGTCTAGATACAGAATCACAACCCATTGAATATCGTCATGGGGACAGTCCGGAATTTTCAGTAATCAAAATGCCGGGCATCAAGAAGTTTAGTAATGTCACAATGAAAAAGGGTATTTTCAAATCGGACAACAAGTTCTGGGACTGGTACAGCCAAATCAAGATGAACACCATTAAGCGTGTCCCGGTGACAATCAGCCTGCTGGATGAAAAAGGCGCGCCAACAATGGTATGGATACTGGCCAACGCCTGGCCGTCCAAAATAACCGGAACTGATTTGAAATCAGATGGTAACGAAGTTGCCATCGAGACGATCGAAATCGTTCACGAAGGCGTTACTATAGACAACGATTAGGCTCACTATAATTTATTTTTTAATAGCGACCGACCCGGCACATGGAGGTGTCGGTATATCAGGGCAACTAAAAACAAACCTATCTCTGGGGAGGGTTTATGCTGGGTGATAACTACCCACTGCCATCTTTTTATTTCAAGGTTGTATTTGCCGCAACAGCGAGCATGACAGACACTTCGTTTCAGGAAGTGTCTGGTATAAAAGCAACAATCGAAACCGAGTCGTATACCGAACTGGGCGAAAATGGTTTTACCTTCCAGTTACCGAAGCCAGCCACCTACACCAACCTGATTTTAAAACGTGGTATCGCCAGCACGACGTCACCACTGGTGCTCTGGTGTCGATCAATTTTTGAGAGTGATTTTGGGACTCCCCTAATACCGATGGAAATACTGGTTTACCTGATGGACGACAAGCAAACACCTCAACGAGCCTGGGGATTTTCAAATGCCTTCCCGGTGAGCTGGGATGTCGACAGCTTCAACTCCAGTAAAAATGAAGTGGCAATTGAAACTGTAGAACTACGTTACAACTATCTGACCAGAATACTGTAGTGCGATGACGATTGAAATTAAACAAATGATTATCAAGTCCACCCTGATTGGAAATGATAATGAACATTCAGATTCAATGGGCGATCCTGTCGATCTTGAGTCATTCAGAGAAAGCCTCATGGAAGAATGCAAAGCATTATTAGAAGCAAATCTAAGCGAACAGAAGGAACGATAAATGACAACATCGAGCACAGGTGAAAAAGACAAATTATCCATTTCGGTTTGCGATGTCGATAACAATGGCAAAATCACTGTCAACGAAGGCAAGACATTTAAATTCATGCTCAACCCTTCCGAGTATGACCACTCATTTGAAATCCAGTATAGCCAGAGGGAGGCAATGGGTCAGTCGGGGTCCGATGTTAAATTCGCCGGCGTTAAGCCAGAGAAATTAAAATTCAACACGCTGATTGATGTCACTGGTGCTATCAGCGGGCCAGATTTAGTCACCAAAGACGTCAAGACTCAAATTAAAGAATTAAAAGAAATCGTCTACCAGTACGCTGGCAACGATCACGAACCCAATCATATCCGAGTCTTATGGGGCAGCCAGATCTTTTATGGCCGACTGGACACCATGAAAGTTGAGAACACCCTGTTCAAACCCAGTGGCGAACCCCTCAGAGCCAAACTACAGCTCAGCTTTCTGGGTTTCATGAGCAAGGAGGAAGAAGCGCTACGCGCCAACCGATCCTCACCCGATATGACGCATCTGATCGAAGTCAAAGCTGGCGACACCCTGCCCATGCTGTGTTATCGCGTTTACAAAGACTGCGCCTATTACCCGGATATTGCCAGAATTAACAAACTGACAGATTTTCGCGATATTAAACCCGGCAGTAAACTGCACTTCCCCCCCCTGAGATAAGCATGACTGATTCCCCTCAACTCGACAGTAGCGGCGTTATTAAATTAAGCGTATTCAGCAATAGCGCACCGATCGACGACACAATCAGCATTGAATCCATTGTGATAACCCAGAGCATTAATAAAATTCCACATGCAAAAATCACCATACTGGACGGTGACATGCCCAATAAAGATTTCCCTGTGAGTAACGATAAGACTTTTATCCCAGGCAACGAGATTGAAATTAAAGCAGGATACGATCAGTCCGAGGATAGTATTTTTAAGGGTATTGTAATTCGACACGGCCTCAGGATTAGCGGACAGAACAATTCAAAGCTGGTGATTGAATGTCGAGACAAGGCCGTCGCAATGACCATCGGTCGACATAATGCCAACTATATCGACTCTAAGGATAGCGACATCATCACCAGTATTATTTCAAAATATGGCCAACTGAATAAAGAAGTCGAGGCCACTACCACGACACATAAAGAACTGGTTCAGTACTACTGCAGTGACTGGGATTTCCTCTTATCCCGGGCCGAAGTAAATGGACTGCTCATCTGTATTGAAGACGCCAAACTAACCGTAAAGTCACCACAAACCAGCGCTACTGCCGAGCTGGCACTTAGCTATGGTGACGACATCCTCGAATTTCAGGCCGATATCGATGCCCGGTCACAGTTTTCAGCCGTCAACGCGGTAAGCTGGGATCCTGACGTCCTGGCCATAGTAGAAGAACAGGCAGGCCCCGCCAGTCTCAACCGGCAAGGTAACTTAAGCAGCAAAGATCTGGCAACGGTAGTTGACCTGAAATCGCTACGATTGCAATCGGCCAGCCAACTGGATCAATCGGCCCTGAAAGACTGGGCGAATGGACAACAGATAAAAGCCGGTCTTGCCAGAATCCGCGGCAATGTTAAGTTTCAGGGCAACGCAAAAGCCAGGGCTGGCAGCTTGATCGATCTTGCCGGAGTCGGTGAGCGTTTTAACGGCAGCATCTTTGTGGGTTCCGTCAAACACCAGATTTCACAGGGTAACTGGACAACCGAAGTTGATTTCGGTCTACCACCCGAGTGGTTCGCTGAAAAGCGCGATCTGGTCGCACCACCTGCGTCAGGACTAATACCAGGCGTAGAAGGCCTGCAAATCGGTGTTGTAATGAAACTCGATGAAGATCCGAAAGAACAGAACCGCATTCAGGTATCTGTGCCGATATTACAGGCAGAAACCGAAGGCGTCTGGGCCCGCCTGGCCAATTTCTATGCCTCTAATACATTTGGAAATTTCTTTATCCCAGAAATTGGGGACGAAGTGATACTGGGTTATTTAAACAATGATCCATCCAGCCCGGTGATATTAGGCAGTCTTTACGGCAACAAACAGGTCCCGCCCTACGAATTCACGGCGAACAATTTCACCAAAGCCATTGTTACCAAAAGCCAGCTTAAAATTGAATTTGATGATGATAAAAAAATCATCACCATCACCACACCGGGGGAAAATCAGTTTATTTTCAGTGACGAAGACAGGTCCATCCAGATGCAGGATCAAAATAACAATAAGGTGACACTCAATTCCGACGGCATTTCACTCAGTAGCCCAAAGGACATCAAAATTTCAGCCCAGGGCCAAATCAGCCTCGATGCAATGGACAAAATCGACCTGAGTGCCAAAGCCGACATTTCAGCTGCAGGCTTGAACGTCAATCTGGATGCGCAGGTCGGTATCACCGCCAAAGGCAGCGCCAGTGCAGAACTGTCCGCATCGGGCCAAACCACCATTAAAGGTGCCATGGTCATGATTAATTAAGTCGGAATAACAGAGGAAAACTCTATGCCACCAGCAGCAAGACTAACAGACATGCATACCTGCCCAATGTCGACACCCGCAGTACCGCCAGTACCACATGTCGGCGGACCAGTTATAGGACCGGGAGTCCCAACCGTACTAATTGAAAAAATACCGGCTGCGGCAGTTGGTGATAGCTGCTCCTGTGTGGGGCCACCCGATACGATCGCGAAAGGTTCAGCTACGGTGATGGTAGGCGGCAAACCGGCGGCGAGAATGGGAGATACAACGGCTCACGGTGGCAGCATCATACTAGGAGCGACGACAGTGATGATTGGCGGTTAGGCGTTGCCGATGACTGATAGCAATCAAATGTTTCTCGGCAAAGGCTGGAGTTTCCCACCGGAATTTCGCAAGCAGCACGACAAACTGACCGTGAAAATGGTCAATGAAGGCGAGGATATCGGTGAAAGCCTCAGAATTTTGCTTTCCACCCGCCCCGGTGAACGGGTCATGCAACCCTCTTATGGCTGCGGATTACACAACATGATATTTGAATCGATTAGCGAAAGTACCGTTACAGCGCTCAAAGACATCATAGACAGGGCAGTGCTGCATTTTGAACCACGAATCAGGTTGGAAAATATCGAGATCCATACCGATCAATTACTGGAAGGTCAGTTATTGATCCAGTTGTATTACACCATTCGAAAAACCAATACGCGCAGCAATATCGTTTACCCATTTTACTATCAGGAAGGCAATCAGGTTCGTGTCTAATAGCGACTATAAACGAATTTCATATCAATGATGAACTGGGAAGGTTTACACATAACAGACGGAATCGGTCAGCAGGATAGACCGAGAAAAACCCTGGCCGCAGATTACTTCAATGTCGATGAACTAACATTCGAGGAGATGCTGGCAATGGGCGTGCAATTTGCAAAGCACATTCACTATTACAATCTCGCGAATGAAACCGACGGCAACTGGGGCGAATTACTACAGACCGACGAAGCCGTGATTATGGCGACGATTCTATGCATCGATTTACAGCAGATCGAATCCGACTTTCTGAGCATTTCCTATACGGAGCCCGATAAAACTATCGATTTCATGCTTAGCCTGGCAATGAAAATTGACCACTGGTATACCGCACTGGTGACCTGTCAGGAACCATCCGCCGATCTACTCGCGCGTAAACTGACAACCATCATTCATCAAAAGCTGTCTGTAGAATTACAGAATTTGTACGAAATTTCCAACAGCCTTGAAACCAGCGAGGCACTCATTAGTAAGGATAGTTTTTCCGCTATCTGGCGTCTGGAAGAAGATAATACCAGAGAGACATCACAAAACGCCGCTAACGTAAAACAGAGTTTGCAGCAATCATTTTATCGCTGTTCCCATGCCATTTCGTTTCTCAAGACCGATGCGGAAATCGCTTTACGGCAAAGCATGAAAAGCCGAAACCACAATCCATCGACCGGCCTGTTCATGGTTTTCCTTGAATTATTTAAAAAAGTTCAGGCACAGACCAATACCTTTACTCTTCGTCATCTACAGTTTTACTACGACACAGTGCTCAATATTGGTAGCAGAAAAACGCAACCAGAAAATTATCATTTACTATTACAAACCCTGCCCGGTTGCAAAACTGCCCAGGTCGAAAAGGGTAGCGTATTGAGTGCCGGTAAAGATGCTGAATTCAACGATATTATCTTCACCACAGATAACCATCTGCATGTGAGTGATACACGGATCGATACAATCGCAACCTTATGCCTGCAACAGGATCATTTAATTTCACCGGAAACCGAAATTGGCGCGGTCACGCGTATCAAGTCTGATATTAGAACCAACATCGATTCTTCTGAAAGCGACACTCAGGCATGGCCGTTATTTGGTGTCGATGAAACCGGCAGCGATAACATTCGCCCAACCGACACGAGGATGGGATTTACCATCGCCTCTCCGATACTTCACCTCGAACAGGGTGTACGAAAAATTGATATTCAATTTGAAGTGAATTTTGATTCGACTAACAGCATAAATCCATCAAAAAAAAGTTTCGAACAACGTTTTGGTTCTCTGTTTACTCGCTATCTACTCACCTTCAAAGGCGATCTAACAGAACAGGACAAAGACAATATTCTGACCGAGGCCGAGGCATCGCTGTCAACCCGTCGGCTCGACGAAATTCGCGAACTTTTGCAACAGGACTGGCAGGGCCTGTTTTATAAACTGTTTAAAAATATTTTTAGCCTGAAATTAACTACCAAAAACGGCTGGCTAAATGTCGAAAGCTACATCGTTTCACCTTTATCTGAAGATCTCAATGCCGCAAAACCCGGATTCGAAATATCATTATCACTAGGGCCAGAAGTCGATGCAATAGCCCCCTACGACCCGGCAATACATGGCGGTGAATTCGAAACTGGTTTCCCCCTGTTCGAATGTTTGATCAATCCGCAATCCAGTTTCTACCCCTATTCACTATTTCAGGGGTTAATCGTTCAGGCGATTGATATCGATGTTGACGTAAGAGGAGTCAAAAACATACTGACCTATAACCAACATGGTCAACTTGACCCCTCCAAACCATTTCAACCCTTTGGCCCGGTACCCGGCAACGGCGCCTATTTCATCATCGGTAATTACGAGATTGCCCAAAAACGCTTAACAGCGCTTGATTTCAATTTGACCTGGGGAGAATTGCCCAGCAATCTCGGCGGCTTCGAAACCTATTACCAGGGTTACCACACGGCATTCGATAACGACACATTCGAAGCTACTGTTTCAATACTGGCCGATGGTCGGTGGCTGCCAGAGGCATCTTCCCCAACCTCGAAATGCCATCTATTTGAAACAGAAAACTCAGGCGGGCATATTGCCTCAGATAAAAAAATTCCCGTCGAAAAACTCGGTTATGCCAGACCGATTGATCAAAACATAGAGGCCGCAGATTTCAGATATGATTTAGCAACCCGTGCTGGCTTTTTCAAAATAGCGCCCTGCGCACCAGAATCAATCTTCGGGCACGGTGAGTACGGGCAATTGCTAAGCCATACACTCACACTCAATGCCCGCCTAAAAAAGCCCAAAGCCGTGCCTAACCCCCCCTATACACCAGTGCTGAATAGTATTTCACTTTGTTATAAAGCAAGCACCCGAATAGTTCCGACTAGCGAATCGGAAACAGCTGGCCGAGGAGCAGAATCACTCACTCACATTCATCCCTTTGGTATCGAAACTATCTACCTGGGGAATAGAGATACAAGCTGTTATTTAATCCCGCAGTACGAACACCATGGCACTTTATTTGTTGGCTTATCCGGTAGCAATATCGCTGGCGCACTCAGCCTGTTTTTTAATCTGTCACAACAGGCTGTCAAATCAGAACGCTTTGAACAGGCGGCATTCGACTGGTTTTTCCTGGCATCTAATGACTGGCAACCGATTCATAAAAACAATATTCTCTCTGACACCACCCATGGTTTTCTAACCTCCGGCATTGTCACCCTGAATATCCCAACGGACATTAGTCGTCACAACACGGTAATGCCAAAAGATCTTTTCTGGTTGAGAGTATCGACCAATCAGACAGATGGCTATTTTCCTCACTGCCACTCGGTTGAACTCCATGCCATCAAAGTGACTGGCTTTAAAACAGCCACCGAGGTTCCGAACTGGACACCTGTCCAGCGTTTGACCGGTATTGGTTCAATCAAACAGGGAAATAAAGGTTTCGACGGGCTAGGCACAGAAAACATAACCGAACGCAAAACCAGAATCAGTGAACGGCTAAGACACAAAAACAGAGCTTTATTACCCAAGGATTACGAACAGTTAATTCTGCAAAAATACCCCGACATTCTCAAAGTAAAATGTTTTAGTCATATGTCCAGTATCGACAACGACATAAAACCCGGCCAGGTATTGATCGTTGTCATACCCGATACTCAGACAAAAGACTGTTCCTGTCGATTAGTTCACGCATACCAACTCAATGACATAAAAGACTACGTCAAAAGTCTGTGCTCACCATTCGTCAACATAGAAATCAGAAATCCGTTATACGAACAAATACAGGTACGCTGCACCGTGAAATTCACAGATGCCATCAGTGGCGGCATCCAGATTCAACACTTGAACCAGCATATTTCAGATTATATTTGTCCCTGGAAACCCAGTGGATACCAGGCGAAATTTGGTTGGAGCATACGCCAGCAGGATATCGAATCCTTCATTCGCTCGCTGGCTTATGTTGATTTTATAACTAACTTTTCAATGTTACACATCACTCAGGATCGATTTGGCAAATACAGCCTGTTTGATACCGTGGCAGCGGATAACGCTCAGGCCATTCATCCCCGATATCCCTGGAGTCTGGCAATGCCAACTGATGCACATTTCATTGAAACCATAGCCCGGGAAAAAGCCATTAAGGCCGAAATAACCGGCATTGACGAACTGGCAATTGGCGGCACTTTCATTATTAGCGGACACAGTCGAAATGGCAAAGAAGAATAAGAGCACCTTAAAGAGTTACTTTGCAAGCGGTGCCTTACCAACAGAAGATCACTTTAAAGACCTGATTGATTCAACCCTGAATCCAATCGATGAGGGTTTTGATAAGACACCCGAGAACGGTTTTGAAATATCATTAACTGGCGATCATCAACGATTGATCAGTTTTTTCGAAACGGGCGCAATCAAAGATGCCGTCTGGACCATTGAATATGATCGAGACAGGCATCAACTATTAATTCGCAACCCACAAAAAGATGCCAGCCTGCCGGCTGCGCTAACCTTCAATCAAGACAACCAGATCGGTATAAACCAGTCTAACCCCAGTTTCACACTCGATGTCGGCGGTACCATCGCTGCCCAGGGGCGTATTGGCAGCAACCCGGATAGTCAAAAAACTATTCCTGCAGACGGCGACTGGCACAATATTGCTGGCCCATTGCGCGGATGTCACGCCATCGAAGTCATGGCCGGTGTGGGTAGTCAGAAAACGGGGCGATACGCATTAATACAGGCGCTGGCAATGAATACCTTTAATCCACGCGGATGGTTATTCAATTTCCTTAGCCTCAAGAATAAAATTAAATATCATCAGGCCTACTACCTGGCAAGAGGAAACCGCATCAAGCTGCAATGGCATGCTGAAAAAGACGGCTACTATTTGCAAATGCGCACAGTCTGCAATTATCGAGATGACAGCAGAATTCGTTATTACCTGACGAATCTCTGGTTCGACGAAGAAATGAAGGAATCCATGCCCAAACAGGAAGCAAAACATTGATCGATTCTGTTTCTATCGATCGGCGTAAACCAGAAGACAGCGGGATCAGCTTCGGCAGGCTGAGAACGGATGCAATCAAACTGATCGAACAATTTTCTGGGCAGCAATGGACTGATTACAATTTACATGATCCCGGCATCACCATACTCGAACAATTGCTCTATGCCATCACTGATCTGGCTTATCGCACCGAATTTGACTACGAAGATTATCTGGCAGAACTCGATGGGCGGATTAATCTTGAAAAACTGGGATTGCATCAACCCGCCGAAATCCTTTCCTGTCGAGCGACAACCCTGCTCGACTTTCGAAAAATGATACTCAATGCGGTCCCTGAAGTCGACAATATCTGGTTACAGGCAATGGCTTCACAAGACAGCAAGCAACCATATCAGGGACTTTATCAAATGTCAGTCAAACTCTCCCAGGAGCTGGTTGGGGATGCCCTGGCGAAAGTGATTGAAAAAATAAAGCACACTTTTTATCAATCCAGGAATCTCTGTGAAGACCTTGGACACTTCGACATCGTCGAAAACATCGACTATGAACTTTGTGCAGAAATCGAAATCGATAGCGGATACAACCCCGCCCACATCCTCGCCAGAATATATTTTGGTTGCGCGCAACGGATTTCCAGCAGCGTATTAATTTCAGGTTACGATCAATTCGTCGACCCAAAACCTTCTTTCGATCAGTTATTTGATGGCCCTTATACCGAGAATGGATTTTTTATCGATAGAAACCTGCCGCCCCGGCAATCCGAGTTTGTCGTATCCGAATTATTTTCGATAATTAACGCGATTGACGCAGTCGATCACATACAGGCATTGTCGCTCAGCCGACATGGCGAAACATTCCCCGACACAATTGTTTCAAAACAGGCTGGCGAAGCATTTGATCTCAAAGTCCCCAATTCGGCCAGTGCGATCAAAGTAATACTAAAAACCAATGGACGTGTACTACCCGTGGCATTTAGTGACTTCATGGCGAGATATGATGAAATCAACTTCAGATACAACCGATCCAGATCAACACCGCAGGATCTAACACTGCTCTACCCAACACTCGAGGGTGAATTCAGGAACCTGAATCAATATTTTAGTATTCAGAACCAGTTTCCGGCTAACTACGGTATCAATCAAATGGGTGTGCCTGCATCGGCTGCCACAGAGACCAAAGCAAAAGCCCGGCAACTCAAAGCGTATCTGTTAATATTCGAACAGTTTTTAACTAACAACCTGGCCAGCCTGAGCAATATTCGAGAACTATTTTCGCCGGACTCGAAACAACTATCGAGCTACGCATCACAATCGCTAAGCAACCGGCAGATCAACGATCTGGATGCCATTTATCCCGAAAACCCAGACCAGATCATTAAACAGATTGTGGCAAAGTTTGATCGTTATCATGATCGAAAAAGCCGACTGCTGGATACCCTGCTGGGCATGTACGGAGAAAGTTTCAACCAGAATTCACTCCGGCATTTCAGCGATTACTACAGTAAAAATGAAGTCGAAACCGTCATCATTGAAAACAAAACTGCCTTTCTCGAATCGATTGTCAAACTGAGTCGAGATCGTGGTAGCGCCATCCACTACCAGTCTTCAAATCCCCAACCCTGCGGCCTTGCTCTGCGCGTTGCCATGTTGCTCGGTATGGCCCATCAGGATGGCTACCTATGCACAGCTATGCGTGAACAGTGCCTGGAATTATGTGGTGATCAAACCTATCAACAACGCTTCTCGGATAGTGCTGCATTCGCGCTGATCGACAGCAAAGGGGGCGTATTTGATTTTTCCCAGCCATCACTCGAAACACCCAGTGATCTACTCCCCATCACCGAAGTACAAAGCAAGGTCGCCGATCTCGCACCACTTAAGGTAAACCTGTTACCTGAAACACTATTCAAAAATGGTATTTATATTAATCGATATCGAATCGCCAGGGACCAATCAACTGATCAATACCACTTGACCTTTATGATCGATGACGATCACCACTGGTTACTCAACAGCTACCCGGACAAAGCAGCCGCAGCTCGCACAGCGAATGATTTGCGGCAGTACTTGATTTTACTCAACAAACGCAGCGAAGGCCTTCATGTTGTAGAGCATTTGCTACTTCGGCCAAAAGATTCTGCATTCGTTTTAACAACCGACGACGAAACTGATTTCGATTTTTATTCCTTCAAGATCAGTATCGTGCTACCGCTTTGGAGTAAACGTTGCGACAACAACGAATTCCGCCTCCTGGCCGAAGAAACAATCCGCTTGAATACCCCAGCACACATATTACCCAAAATCATCTGGTTCGATTTACCACAAATGCAGGCATTTGAATGGTTATACCAGCAGTGGCTGGAGCAGATTACAGAGACGGATATCGATGCGCGGCTAGTTGACCAGGCGGCGCTGGCACTCGCCCGGTTTCTTAACGATCAGCATAAGGCAAACCTGCCCGAGACTGTCGAGTGAATAGCCAACATCACATCGATAGCGCCATTTTTAATACGACTTATTCACGTCATGCTGTCACCAAAAGTCAACAAAAGGATCTGAATTTATTTATCAAGGACAGTCTTCCCAGAGTAATTGACGAGGTTTTCAACGATCCGACATTGAGTGCCGTTCTGGATCACAACCATTTCAAACTGGATAAACTCGAAATCGACCTAGGTGCTATATCGTTTCGGGAATATCGCCAGAAAATGCCCGGGATGTTACGAGAGAAACTGACCAACGAACTGGGTAAGCTACGAGCTGAAGTATCCAGCGACGCTCCCCTATCATCTACCGGGGCCAA
This sequence comes from Gammaproteobacteria bacterium, assembly GCA_024222685.1. Lineage (GTDB taxonomy): Bacteria > Pseudomonadota > Gammaproteobacteria. The sequence goes on from JAAEOZ010000621.1 coordinate 28,260, forward strand.
CGATCTGACCCGGCTGTTTTTCTTTCTCGAACATGGCTACCTGCCCGGTCCTGCCTCGCGACCCAGTACTGCCGAACTGCAATCAATATTTGCCAAAGCGGTCGAATCACCTTTGATGCTTGATTTCATCGACCGAAACAAAACTAACCAGCAGATAACGGAAAGACTGGAAAAGCAATTTGGCGTGACCGCTTTACCCGTTATCCCCGCCATGCCAGGCCGGGGTTATCAGGCTGACCTCATTAACGACCTGCATTTCGATCTCGTGTCAGCTCTTTCTACCGCCGACATCAAGTTGATTCGCAAATCCTGGAATACGTTATTTAAAATTGATCAACAACGATTGAAAATAATCCTGAATTTCTACGGCCAGCAGCAGGATATCCAGAACACCATTGTATCCAGTTTCACGACACCGATGTTCAACCAGTTAATCCAGTTACTGGTGCCCACTGATTATGAATTTACGCAGGCATTAATCGCTAACGCCAGTGAGCTATTGTCGAGATCATTAAAAGTTAAAGCTCAATCATTAAATTATTTGCTGGCTGATAATAGTCCCGATGTAGACAGGCAGTTATATTTTGCCGGGCTTTTAACCGAATGGATCAAATTAAGTGGAGCCGATGAGACGGAATGGTTAAACCGTTTGCATGAAACCCTGAAACAGACAGCGAGCCAGAAAAACTTTGCCGAAAAATTCCAGACAATAGTCAACCACCTTAGCCGTGAAGAACCCGTACCAGACCGGTCAGATATCGAAACAGAGTTGAAGCCCTATCATCATTTCGAGAACCTTAAACAGGCTTTGAGTAATATCCGAGCAATCAGTACGCCTGGTTTAATAGATGACATTCAGATACTGACTAACGATTACCCCTGGCTATTGATACGCCTCTATCGAGAATTAAAAACCGACACGCATATCCAGTTCAACACTTTGCCCAGCGGGGTATTGACGGCCTTGATCGAAAGCTTTCTCAATTTAAACCCGTTATCAACAAGCACTCCCCTTTATCGAGCAATTCAGGAAAATGCAGCAAAATCTACCAATAAACCGCTGTTCCTGGCCCGGGTTTTAGATGATCTAATTCAGGGAGAGATAATCAACTTTGTGACGATACAAGCCGAGATTAAATCGAATCACAAGCCCCCGCTTAACGCGCATGCAGAACAGTCAGAATCCTGGCCACTCCCGATAATCGACAACCGAAAACAGGCTTCGGATACCATTTCCAATAGCTTTAAATTAAATCGACCGATAACCTCGTCACAACAACAGTCACTCATCCAGGCGATTTCCTATCTGGCTCAAAGAGACTCGCAGGCATTGCAAGACCTGCTACGAGCAAGTTTGCTTAACCATGGTATAAAACAAATAACGGGCCACTTTCCCGAGTCGGTACTACGAACAGTTTTATCCGCTATTAACCTGTCGGATGCGCCAGCAATATTACAGTCCATCGAGTTACTGAACACCGCAGCCCTGTCTCTAAAAAAAAGTAAAACAGTGAACCAACTGCAAAAACTCAAATGGTATTTCATCTTTCAACAGGCTACCGAATCCGCATACCAGACCAATCGCCACCAATTAGCACTTCGCTACATTAACGCGTTAATCGAGCTAACAGGTGAAAGTGATAAACGAGCATATCTAGCACTGATAACGCAAAGCTTACTGAAAAACAGCCTGCCTTCGACACGTTCTCAATCCAGCTGGTTAATTAGCCTGCTCGTTGACACGATTGAGGCGATTCCTGAATTTCCCCGAAGAACATCTTCGAAAGCCGTGATCGAAGACAAAGAACCGCATAGTCAGGAAAACATTTATATCGAAAACGCCGGGATTGTTTTAGTGGCACCCTACTTTCCAGTGTTATTCAAACGTCTGGAATACACCAATGATCACGGCTTCAAAAGCAGGGAGCTTGCTGAGCGCGCACTACACTGTATTCAATACCTGGTCGATAACAGTACCTCAAGCCCTGAATATCAACTGGTACTGAATAAATTTCTTTGCGGGATCAAAACCGGGATACCGATAGAGAAAAGTATCAAGCTAACGACGCAGGAAATCGACCAGCTCGAAGGACTTTTACTCGAAGTTACCCATCGCTGGAAACCCCTGAACAATACTTCCATCGATGGCCTGCGAGAATCTTTCCTGCAACGCAATGGCCGTTTGCAGCGTAAAGATGACGCCTGGTATTTGAACGTTGAAAATAAACCCTGGGATATGTTGCTCGACAGCATTCCCTGGTCATATTCAATAATCAAGTTTCGCTGGATGAAACAGGTCATTTATGTCGAGTGGCGCTAACATGAATCAGAATCAACTCAATGCGACTACCCTGGAACAGGAAATCAACTGGTTCAAACAGGTACTTGAGGCTCGCATCGACAGCTATTTCAAACAGGAAGACGCCAACGATGATGTCAGCGAGATAACCCCACCCGATTTAAATAACAATGCGTCTGAATATGCCGGACTAGTCCAACACTATGCGATGGGCTTTGACGAACGAATCGTCCTGATTCTCGCCCTGTTGCCCCATATCAGACCGCAGGTGCTGGATCTGTTATTCGTGCGTAATCAGAATCTGGACCGAGGTTTTGCCGAGTTCGGAGGCTGGCACGGAAAATCCCATGGTGGTTTCCTGCCTACCGGTGAAACTGCTGCATTCATACTCGCCGGGCAAAACCTGGCCAGACGATTCGAAGTCACTCGGTTATTTGAAAGTGATCATTATTTTTCCACCGCAGCATTACTGCGCATCGAACGTCAACACAATGAAGAGCCTTTCTTGAGCGGTGCGCTAAGGTTGGTCAACGACACGTTGTCACGATGTACATCCGGTCGATCAACCAAACCCGACTATAGCATTTCATTTCCGGCCAAGTTAATCACCACAAAACTCAGCTGGCCGGATCTGGTACTTGCCCCTCAGGTATTGTCAGAGATCGATATCATCAAAACCTGGATGAAGCATTCGCATACCATTATGAGTGACTGGGGTCTGGAGAAGTCCGTTAAACCAGGATATCGCAGCCTGTTTTATGGCCCACCCGGAACTGGAAAAACGCTGACAGCTACTTTAATTGGAGCCGAACTTGGTGTCGATGTCTATCGTATCGATCTCTCCATGGTGATATCCAAATACATCGGCGAAACCGAAAAAAACCTCGCCAATGTTTTCGATCAGGCACAATCCAGAAACTGGATACTGTTTTTTGACGAAGCCGATGCACTGTTTGGCAAACGCACCCAGACTACCAGCTCAAATGATCGTCATGCCAATCAGGAAATCTCCTATCTATTACAACGCGTCGAAGATTATCCCGGCACGGTTATTCTGGCCAGCAACCTGAAGGCCAATATCGACGATGCCTTTTCGCGCCGATTTCAATCCCAGGTGTACTTCCCCCTGCCCGACATACCGCTTCGCAAACGGCTATGGCAAAACATATTAACTGGCAGGAATATTGTTGCCGACAATGTCGATCTGGAACAGCTCGCCAGTCACTACGAACTATCGGGTGGCGCTATTACCAATGTGGTTCGCTACGGGGCAATCGCAGCCCTGCAAACCAATCGTAATAATATTAACCACGATGATCTGGTCAAAGGCGTGACCAGAGAACTCAGAAAAGAGGGGAAAACCATTTAGCTATGGATACTTTTCAATCGATAATAACCACCTGTGTAAGACACTTTGTTAAAGTTGGGGTCATTTGCCTCATTGCTACGTCCAGCGCAACTGGCAATGATAGTGGATCTATTTGTTCGATAGAAACAATCAGTGCAAGTTTTAAACAAATACTACCGCCGCCGCCACCACGAAATGCCACAGCAGTTGATACAGCAGTTGATACAGTAAAAATTCCACCCGAAATTGATATCAAAGATATTCAACAAAACCTGATTTTCAGTAAGTTCATAACCGGATCTGACGAGAAAAAATTTGTGGATGGAAAACTTGGCCATAATACCAAACTGGCACTACAATACTTATGTCTGTATTTCCGAGTCGAAGAACCAGTTGAAACGCTCGCCCCTCGCCTGCTCGAACTCCTGGAAAA
>JAAEOZ010000622.1 GCA_024222685.1 Gammaproteobacteria bacterium
GTCTTATTGTTGGCCATAGCCGGCAACGCGCTAACCGGCATCAGACGCAAAACCATTCCCGTAATCTAAACAGCATGTTTCTGCAGTTTATGATTCGGTCTGAGAAATGAGTAACCCATATGTTGTCGGGCGAGTTATCGCTCTCGTAGCAGCAATCTTCTACGGCTTTAACACCACATTGTCTCGCCTGGCATATGATGCCGGCACCGCGCCAGTATCACTATTGCTTTATCGCTTCCTGATAACCAGCGCCGCCATGGTTGCAATTATGTTGCTACTGCGCAAATCGTGGAAAATGAAAGTATCTCCCTGGGTATTCACTATTTGCGTGGCGGGCATGTATATCACTTCTATCGGCCATCTCGGTGCGGTTAAATACATTCCGGTAAGCCTGGCAGCCATTATTTTTTATACCTTTCCATTACTGGTCATCGCCTGGAAACGTTTCGCGAATCATCAGCCGGTTAACCGTTATGAATTAAGTGGATCACTTGGTGCGACTACATTTATCCTCAGTTATGAAAGATTTCCCAATAAGCAAGCTCAGTCGGTACGAAGTTTTACACAAACGACTATCGACATTAACGGTCTGTAACTAACCCAACACTCTTCCCGGATTTCACCTTCAGACTCCCGGCCTCAATCGTATCATTGCAGCTGGGTAATATACTGTGATACTGCATTTATCTGTTCATTACTCATTTGCTGTGCAATTTTCTGCATAACCTGGCCAACATCGTTATTTCGCTCACCTGATCTAAACGTTTGCAATTGATTCACCAGGTATGCGGCATGCTGCCCCCCAATTGCGGGAGCCAATACAGTCGGTGGTATCGACATCGTATCTTCCCAGGTTCGGTTACCCTGGCCATCCATACCGTGACAACCGATACAGGCGGTTAGCGGCGTGTAGAATTCGCCTTTCTTGTATAACTTTTCACCTACCGCCATTTGCCCCTGATCAGCGACACCTGCTGTAATTGTCTGACTGGAAAAATATGCTGCGATATCCTCCATATCCTGTTCGCTTAAAGGTTTGACCATCGGCGCCATGACAGCATTAACACGCTCACCACTCTTGAACGCTTTTAATTGACTCACTAGATACAGAGGGAGTTGCCCTGCTAGTTTTGGCCACTCGGGCATAACACTATTTCCATCCGGCATATGACAGGCTACACAGGCGGCGGACTTTGTTTTTCCGACCTCTGGATTACCAGCTGCGACTGCAATATTGGATATGCCGTAAATTAGCGTGTAGGCAAATATTTGAAATGCAATTCTCTTCATTTTTTTAAGTAACCTCTACACAGTTAATGGCGGCAGGATAACGTTAAGAGTTGAAAACAGCAATAGCCTACCATACAATGTTTGTCAGTTTTTTACTCGGTTAGTACAATATTCACGCCAATACTAATACGCTTTTTTGCTATTTGTCGTTTTATTGAACTTTCCTAACTTATTACAACAGGTTATGCGGGTTAATTTAACCTGACCATATGTGGCGCGACAGCGTCAAATAATATATTTACCTAAAAAAACACAGGGGAGGCAATATGGCTGAAGACACAGCAACCCATGAAGACCACTGGGATACCAGTACCGCACCTTTAACAATTAGCGGGGGAATCTTACTCCTGTGCCTGGCATTTATTTTTTATTTCGTCTACCACAGCGGCATGGCTGCAATTATCAGTCTGGGTATTGGCACGCCTCTGATATTTGGCGGAGTTGTCATCTGGATTAACGAAGCAATCGGCGAGGAAGGTGAAGGTCTCAGCGCCCCATCGATGGGCTGGTTTATTCTCGCAGAAGCAATGATATTCATGTCTTTGTTCGCGAATTACTGGCTACAAAGATTATTGACGCCAGATTGGCCGCCGGCGGGAACACCTGCAGAAATGCCCGTGCTGATTCCGTTGATAATGACTGTCCTTCTGGTTACTTCCAGTTTCACCATACATATTGGCGAAGATAAACTTGCAAATGACGATAAAGCGGGTTTTATCAAATGGCTGGTTATTTCCATTTTACTTGGTACCGCTTTTCTGGGAATGTCTTTATTCGAATGGGCGCACCTGATTGGTCTTGGATTCGACGTCACCACTAACGTCTACAGCACATCTTTCTACAGCATTACAGGATTTCACGCCTCTCACGTACTGGTTGGACTGTGTATTTTCCTCGCCATTCTAATACCCGCGCTAGGCAATAGAACAAATATCGGCCTGGTAAAAACCGGCGCTTTATATTGGCATTTCGTTGATATCATATGGTTCTTTGTTGTATCCCAGGTGTACTTCTGGTAGAGGCTACCCATTGATGTTCTTGGGTATTTCCTGTTTTGGGCAACTATTGCGGTGGCGTTGCATCGCGATTATCGGTGCAGGTTATCTAGCAATTATCTGGCCTCAGTCCGTACTGGCAATATCGCCTTATGGGAGTTTTAGCGGGGAGTCAAACATTGACCCGGAAGTAATGCAGATCGATGAACCAGATTACCTGGGAGCACCGGTGCGCAAAGATCTGGCGATGATTGATAGCGACGGAAACAGCTTTGTTCTGGGTGATATGCTGGACAAACCGGTTATATTGCTACTGTCATACTACAGCTGCGGCGGCAGCTGTCCAATCATGAATACCTTATTGACGCAGGCTCTGAAAAAAATGGATCGCTTCAAGCTGGGCACTGACTTTCGTGTGCTCACGGTTTCATTTGACAGACTCGACACATTCGGCAGCATGCAACGATTTATAGATGAAAATGAGCTATCAGCATTGAATGCTCAGGGCTGGCGACACGCTATGTTGAAGAATAGTGAAACCGACCTGGAAATTTTAACCTCCAGTGTTGGTTATAAGTTTTTCTGGTCACGGGCGGATGAAGTATTCCTCCACCCCAATGCATTGATTTTTCTGACCCCGCAGGGACGAGTTGCACGATACATCTATGGGACTTCCATGGCGCCGGATAACATCGAAAAAGCTCTTATCGATGCCGATTGGGGCAGGATTGCAAACTCGTCCAACGTCATCGACCTGCTCACCGGGGTTTGTTACAGCTACAACTTCAAGGAAGGCAAATACACCGTTAATTTGTCACTGGTCGCGGGGCTTGCTGCGCTGATCTTTGGATTATCACTAATAGGCCTTTCGGCTCTGATTTATAGAAAAAAAGCACGCATACACAGGAGACTAACCAATGTTTAAAGGCTTCGACAAAAAAAGAAAGGGCATGCTCTCAGCATTGCTTTGTTTTGGCTTTTTACTGCCGCAAACGAGTGCATCCCTTGCCTTTGGGACAAGTCAATCATCCGCGATAAACGATCCCGCGCCGGGATTTGATGAGCTATGGCATACCGTCATGGTTGATATCTGGGTTATGGGTGTGATATTCGCCGCGATAACCATATGGTTCATGTTCAGATATCGCCGCCGGCACCCAGACCAGGTTGGTGACGCGCCCAGGATGAGCGCGGCCCAGGCTGTA
>JAAEOZ010000623.1 GCA_024222685.1 Gammaproteobacteria bacterium
CCAATCGGTGTCAACCATAGTGGTGCGGAAAATACGACAGCTATAAATATCAGCATGACGTTCAGGTTGCTTTGAGTCGACATTATTTTTTTCATGACTTAATCCTCCATTACGCCTTCGCGACCTAACAGCCCGCGTGGTCGCACCAACAGAACGACGACAGCGACCAGATATATGATAATTTGATCTATACCCGGCAGAATTGATTTTATTTCGTTCATCGATGCGAAGGATTGTAGAATACCAAGCAGTAGCCCGGCCGCGACTGCACCTTCAAGTGAGCCCATGCCACCAACTACAACCACGACAAAACTGAGTACCAGAAAATCCATACCCATGTGGTAATCGGGCGACAGAATCGGCGTATACATAACACCTGCAAGCCCCGCGACAACCGCCGCAAGACCAAACACTATGGTAAATCGACGATCGATATCAATACCGAGTAAACCGACCGTCTCACGATCGGCCATACCAGCGCGTACCACCATGCCAAAGGTGGTAAATCGTAAGAATGAAAATACGCTGGCGATAATACCCACTGAAAAGAATAGAAATACAATTCGCCACCAGGGGTAAACTACTACACCCTCAGCGAATCCCAGCAACAGGCCGATATCGGCAGAACCGGCTACCACATCAGGTGCTGGTTGAGGAATGGGGTTAGCGCCAAACTGCGCTTTGACAATTTCCTGGACAACAATCGCTAATCCAAAAGTAACAAGAATTTGATCGGCATGCGGACGTTTATAAAAATGACGGATGAGTCCACGCTCCATCGTCACGCCTATTATTAACATGACCGGAATAGCGAACAAAATTGAAACCGGCACGGAATAGTCGATTAAAACAGCACCAAAATCACCAAGCCAGGCTTCTAGGTAAGGCGTCCGTATCTCCATCGGCGTACCCCAGGCAGTTAGTTGATCTGGATCTATAACTACTTGCTCAAGTGTCAATATCGCCTGTACCGAAACTGCACAGAACGCACCTAACATAAACAACGCACCGTGCGCGAAATTAACCACGCCGAGCGTACCAAACACTAATGTAAGACCTAGTGCAATCAGCGCGTATGCGCTGCCTTTATCCAGGCCATTTAAAACTTGTAGGACTAATGCATCCATCGATAGAACCTCTGCGTAAGAAGTTAGTCAGACCAGATTCGCCAGCCAGAACAAGCCCGCGAAATGCTATTATTTTGAATACTCCCTGAAAAATGGGCACTTCCCTGTGCCCATTGACGGGTGGAATGTTAGCCGTTGTTATACGGGCCCAGTTCACCACCCAGCATAGACGCCTGATATTCAACCTGGGATCGAGGCGTGACTTCAACCACTTCGAGCACGTCGAATTTCGAGCTTGGATTTTCCTTACCCTTCACCACCAATACATCTTTGAAACACTGGTGATCATCGGCGCGATACTCGGTCGGACCATTACCCATACCGTCAAACTTGAATCCTTCGAGTGCAGCACCAACTGCACTGGGCTTGAAGCTTCCAGCACGTTGACAGGCATCAGCATACAGAATTGCCTGGCAGTAAGTGGTATGTGCAGCCTGGCTTGGAGGGAAACCATAAGCCTTACCAAATGACTTAACGAATGCTTGCGAACCTTCGTCTTTTAGTGACCAGTGCCAGTTGGTTGAACCGAAAATACCTTTAACATTTTCACCAGCACCCTGTGCCATTAAACGTGAGTATAGAGGTACTACGATAGCAAAGTCTTTACCGTTAACCTGCTTGTCACGCAGACCAAACTGTACCGCCTGAGTAAGCGAGTTAACCATATCTTTGCCATAGTGGTTAAGAACCAATACATCAGCTCCAGAATTTAATACCGGTGTAATGTACTGAGAGAAGTCACCGGCACCTAAAGGTGTACGGACAGCAGCGGCAGTTTTCCAGCCCAATTGCTCAGTATACTTCTTGATTGATCCTTCCTGCGACCAACCCCAGGTGTAATCTGCGGTGAGGTGATATGCAGTACGATCAGTACCAAAGTTATTTTTCAATACCGGACCCAGTGCAGCACCCGACATTTCAGTATTGAAGAAGTGACGGAAGCCGTTGGCGCGCTTATCTTTACCCGTGGTATCGTTAGAATGCGTCAGACCGGCCATGAAGATGACACCGGCTTCCTGACATAAACCCTGTGTTGCAATAGCAACACCCGAAGATGAACCACCAGTGATCATGATAGCACCGTCTTTTTCAATCATACGTTTGGCAGAAGCACGCGCTGCGTCTGATTTAGTTTGGGTGTCACCCGTAACATAAACGACTTTCTTGCCGTTAACGCCGTTTCCTTTTAGCGCCTTCGATGAAAATGTGTTAAGCATGCCGCCATCACCTTCACCATTAATATGTTGAACTGCCAGTTTGTAGGCGCGCAATTCGTCGGCACCCTCGTCAGCATAGGCACCAGTCTGCGGTACGTTAAAACCGAATGTTACTGATCCGCCTTTAGGCTCATTTCGATAACCTGCGTAAGCATTGCTGGTAAAAATTAACGGCATACTACCTGCGGCTAAAATTCCAGCAGTACCCTTTAAAACGTTACGTTTTGAAACGTCAACTGGGTCTTTTTTGTTACTCATAAGATTTTTCCTCACTATAGTTCTATATAATTGGCCAACGAAAATGTTCGCATTGCGTAACTAGCGAAAATCGTGCCAAATTATAATCTCTATATAAAACAATGATGTACAAATTTAAAAATATATAATTGACTCGATCGTCACGATAGGTAACACTTGCTTTGTTTCGAATGGTAACAAAACAGTAATTTTTTATGCATTCACCAACTTCTGAATCTCGTCCAACTGAAATTACAATCATCTTTTTGTTGATATCGCTATTAATATTGCTGCCACCTGTTCTCGAGTTCTGGGGAAATGGCGGCAACCCGTGGTATACGCCCTATCTGGTCTGGGCAGTAATTATCGGTTTAACATTCTTTTTGCAGCGACTATTACATAGAAATGCAGTTTGAGCTCTGGCAATTATTCCTGGTAGGTGTTTGTTACCTCGGAATACTGTTTTTAGTTGCAACTGCAACTGATCGACACTGGATTCCAGCCAGCATCGTACACCATCCTATAGTTTATACGCTGTCAATTGGTGTTTATGCCACCTCGTGGAGTTTTTACGGCAGTGTCGGTTTCGCAGAGAAGGAAGGTTACAATTTTCTCACGATATACCTCGGTACAACATTGGCCTTTGTCGCTTCGCCGATTTTACTTCGGCCAATATTAAAACTTACCGAATCCTATCGTCTGGCATCGCTGGCGGATTTATTTGCATTTCGTTATCACAGTCAGTTTGCAGGCATTCTGGTGACATTATTTATCCTGACAGGAACACTGCCTTACATGTCGTTACAAATTCAGGCGGTGACAAGTACCCTGCAGATTATGACTAGCGATGGGCAGCCCGTATTAATTGCATTCGGCTTCTGTCTGACCATGGCATTATTTTCGATGCTGTTCGGTGCCTGGCATATTTCATTGCGTGAAAAACATCAGGGCCTGGTTGTCGCTATAGCATTTGAATCGCTGATAAAACTCGTGGCGTTATTAACGGTTGGTATATTTGCAGTTTTTGGAATCTTTGGCGGCTTCGGCGAATTGAAC
>JAAEOZ010000624.1 GCA_024222685.1 Gammaproteobacteria bacterium
GTCGATGATTTGCTAGCCAGCCTCGGTTTCTAGCCTGGAAAATTCACAAATTATGCACGATCTCACTTGTCTATTGATTCCACAAGAAATATTCCCTCAGTCGCTCGTAATCACTGATACGAGACTTCTTCGGGAATTTCCTTGTGAAATCACTATCCTGCGCGATATTCGCGCAAATTTATGAAATTTCCGGGCTAGGTAGCGATATGGCGATCGATTTATCAGATGAAATATTACAGGACTTTCTCGTCGAAGCGGGGGAGATTCTGGACCTGCTGAACGAACAGCTGGTCGATCTTGAGCAGAGTCCCGATGACAGTGATCTGTTGAATTCCATATTCAGGGGATTTCACACGATTAAGGGTGGCGCCAGTTTCCTGTCGCTGACCAACCTGGTCGAGGTTTGTCACAAGGCAGAAGATATATTTAATCTATTGCGCAACAACGAACTGAATTTGAACGCGGATATGATGGACTCATTTCTGCGTGTACTGGACGAAGTAAACCACATGTTCGGTCAACTCCGGGAGGGGGTCGAACCGGATGCCGCCCCGCCCGAGTTGATCGAGGATTTGCAGAATATGCAACAACCGGGAAATGCCGGGGCGGAGCCTGCAGAAGAAGCCGGAGGCCAGACCGAGGCCGTAGCTGA
>JAAEOZ010000625.1 GCA_024222685.1 Gammaproteobacteria bacterium
CGATTTAATACGTTCTACTAATTGATTGCCAGCATCGATGTCGACGCCTGCATCCTTATAACTCAACGAGGTATTTTTGTCAGTCACGGGCAAGCCTTTTAAGGTGGACAGGTTTGAATGCGCGGATTCTACCAGTATCCGTCATTAAGTCCAATGCGTAATCCCCATTGCAGGGATGGATTTACCCAAAAGTTTTGGCGTAGCCGAATTGAAACTATCAGTAAACCACGGGGCGTGTAGACTCGGGTTGATTGTTTTGTAGTCAGATATGCCGAATTTGTTACCGGCAATCCACATATTTGTGGTGAAAATCAGAACTAAATAGCTCACAATACAGAGATTATTGCCACTGAATTTACCAGTTGGTACCAGAAGTGAGTCGTGTTGTTTGTGCGGTTTTATGGGGTTATCCAAATCGTGTGCAAACTGGCGGTTTTCGCCTTTTACGGACTCACTTTCGAACAGACAGATCTCTGTTCAGGGATAGGGAGTAAGCATTTCGCTTAAGTGGTTTATGGTTGCAAAAATAAAGAATGCGTTCGGCGCCTGGTTTTTGGGGTGCTTGTTGGGTGTTATGGCTTTGAACAGTCAGGCAAGCTCAACGATTAATATCAATACCGGCAAGGTCGCGGTTGACGATCGCAACAGTCGGACACAGCGTGCGGCCACGCGAGAGGCGCTCAGCCAGTTATTAGTAAAGTTAACCGGGCAGGGCGACATTAGCGGCTATCAGGCTCTGCAAGCAATTCGGGATGATGCCAACCGGTATCTGCGTGCCTATCGTTATACGGAAGAAAATGGTCAGCTGTATTTTGTTGCTGAGTTTGATCGCAAA
>JAAEOZ010000626.1 GCA_024222685.1 Gammaproteobacteria bacterium
ATCAATGGCACCATCGAGCACCGCCTGTGTATTACCGGTTTCAACACCGGTGCGTAAGTCTTTGATACGAGACTGATCGAGAACGTAGGAGCGAATCTGGCTACCCCAGCCTATATCAGATTTACTATCCTCGACATTCTGCGCCTGTGCATTGCGCGACTGAATTTCCAGCTCGTACAATTTTGCCTTAAGCTGTTTCATCGCTGTGGCCTTGTTCTTGTGTTGCGAACGATCATTCTGACATTGAACCACTACATTGGTGGGCAAATGCGTAATGCGAACCGCTGATTCGGTTCTATTAACATGCTGCCCACCGGCACCACTGGCCCGATAAACGTCGATGCGTAAATCCGAGGGATCGATTTCGATATCAATATCATCGTCTACTTCCGGTGAAACAAATGCAGCCGCAAAAGAAGTATGTCGTCGATTCCCCGAATCGAAGGGTGATTTTCGTACCAGTCGGTGCACACCTGTTTCGGTTCTCAACCAACCATAGGCATGGGGGCCCTCGAAACGAATAGTAGCACTTTTAATGCCGGCGACATCACCGTCAGAAACTTCGATCAGTTCAGTTTTAAAACCTTTGGCTTCGCCCCAGCGCAAATACATCCGCAGTAACATATTTGCCCAGTCCTGTGCTTCGGTGCCACCTGATCCTGACTGAATATCAAGAAAGGCATTTGCTTCATCCATTTCGCCGCAAAACATGCGTCGAAATTCGAGATCAGCAACAGCCAGCTCTACTTTTTGCAGATCAGTTATGACCTCGTCAACCGTATCCTGATCCTCTTCACTGACAGCAAGCTCAAGTAACTCCGCCGCTTCAAGGAGTGCCCGACTGCTACTGTCCAGACCATTAACTACCGATTCGAGACTGGTCTTTTCTTTCCCTAAAGCCTGTGCCTTTTCAGGCTCACTCCAGATATCCGGGTTTTCGAGCTCAAGCATAACTTCTTCGAGCTTTTCCGTTTTTTCATCGTAGTCAAAGATACCCCCGAAGCGAGTCGATTCGGGAATTCAGATCGTCGATTTGCAAACTGATTTGATTGGTCTCCAAGATGTGTGTCCAGCAGTGAAAAACGGGCATTCTACCTGATGTAATATACCTTGCAATGCGGATTGAATGCCCCGCCCGGTGATTAGACTAATTATTAGCTAGATTGATGGACCTGGAAATCATTTCCAGCGAAATTCCTGCCAAAAAAACATGGAATTTTTTTATTTTCACTAAAGCATTTATTTAGAATTTATGGTAAATTACGCCGCCGATTTTTAGTACGAGGAATATAAGATAGTGACACAAGCAGATGTTGATATTCAGTTGAAGGTCTGGAAAGATCTCGCAATCAGTAAGCAAATTCTGATGGGTGCTGCTACTGACGCACTTGGACTGGATGCAGAATGCAGTACTGATGAACTCAGAACCGCACTCGACCAGGCCATACAGCGTGCCAAAGACGCCGATATCAATATTGTCAGGATCCGCAATGAAGCCGACACTCAGATTGCTGAAATGAAAGCGATAGTTGAGTCTAGCCAGCAGGCAAGAGAAGAAGCGGAAGTACAAATGGCTGGGGCTGTTAAGGCGCGAGAAACTGCTGAAAGACAGTTGGCTGTTGGTAAAAGTGAGAATGCCGAGGCGCTGAAAAAAGCACGCGCCGATGTCACCGACAAGCAGAACAAGCTCAAGGCTATATCTAAAGCTCTCGCAGATACACCCGAAAATGTCGTTAAAAAACTGAAAGCACTGAAGAAGCAGAAAATGGACGAGGCCAAACTGCGAACGCAAACTGAATCAAAGTTTCAGTCGACTCGAAAAGAAAAAAACAAACTCGAAGCTGAACTGGAGACCCAGAAAGCTCTGGCCGAAAAAGCCACCCCGCTGGTTGAACAGATTCGAGAACTACACGGCCTTTGCAAGGAGGCGAATAAAAAAATCAAATCACTCAGTGAAGAAAAGAAAGATCAGATCAAAATACCGAGACTCGATAAAGAGCTACTTGAAAGCTTCGAAACCAGCAAAGAAGAGTAATTTTCTTAAGGCGCTAAATATAGCGCCTTTTTTATGCCCATATTATTTTGGCATCAAAGGTGCGGCATCCACAGATACAAAAGTCTCAGGAAAAAAACCATTAAATCGTGTTGCAGCCGAATTTGAATAGGCACCGACCTGACCGATTTCTATCCAGTCACCTTCTTCGGCATCATCCGGCAATATAAATTGATAAGGCAGTATATCCAGACAATCACAGGTTGGTCCCAGAATTGTAAACTCCTGATTCTGACTCGAAAGCTGACGCCGCGGGTTGGTTAATCTCGCTGGAAGTTTGATCTTTCCCACAAGCGTTTCTGAAAGGCTCTGATAAACGCCATCATTGATATAAAGTTTATCGTCCTTTCGTAACTGAATCTGCACCAGCAACGAACAGCCACTGGCAACCAGCGCCCGTCCGGGTTCACACATCAACACACAATCCCTGCGAATTTTAGCTTCGTCAAATGCTTCCTCAATGACTTTAAAATAATCATCCAGCGCCGGTGGTTTGTCATCCTCGTAGAGCGCGGGGAAACCCCCACCGACATCCAGATAGTGCACCGGAACATTGGCTTCTCGAATGACATCAAGCGCGGTCCTTACGCCATCGGTAAATGCCTGAGGGGTACGACACTGTGAACCTACATGGAAAGCAATACCCGTCTGAAAATCGGCTTTATGGACTTTTTGAAGTAGCTCGGCCGCTTCATCGGAAGCGATGCCAAATTTATCTGAAAGTCGATACTGTGCATCGTGAACCGGCGTAACAATTCGAACTAATATCACCCGCCCGTCACCACTGCCAGTTGTTTCGATGATTTTATCCAGCTCTTTTTCGTGGTCGATAACATAGTGATCGATACCGTATACGTCCTGCGCGGTTAGTATCGAAGCACGCGCTTTAACAGGATGCATGAAGTAACAATCGGCCTGAGGGAAATGTTCTCTTATTAACGCAATTTCAGCTAGTGACGCGGTGTCAAAATGGCGGATACCGGCATCGAATAAAGCCTGCAAAACGGTAAGATGTGGATTACATTTAACCGCATACATAACCCGTCCGGGGAAGGAATCAAGGAAAAACCGGGCCTGTCGCTTAAGCTCCGCAGGCCTCAGGCAATATACCGGATATCCAGGTTTTAGCTGTTCGATAACATCTTCGACAGTGGCAAATGAAGGTAGCGTAATATGCGATTTTTTCTGCACGGTGACACCTGTACACAAAACGATTAAGTAATCGCCTATTCTCTCACAGTGATTGCTCTAAAGGCAGCTAAATTGTATTAGGCCAGGGCTGAACTAGTTCAACAAATCTAAAGTATGTGCCTAACCAGCAACTGCACCGAATCCACCCCACGAAACCGATTCACCGACAGTTCGTAATGAATCTTTATTTTCTCGTATTGCCGGTTCAGCGTATCCGCAGTCTGAAAAAAAGCAATTGCATCGACAAAGCCCTGGTCACCGAGCTGCAACGTCAATTTCAGGTGCTTGTCCTTCAGTACGCGTTGATTGATGACTTCAAATTCACCGACGAAGCTCGGCGTCGGAAAACGTTGTCCCCATGGGCTTAAATCCTGTAAATCTGTGGCAAACTGTAGTTCAAGCTGGTCATCGTCAAGCTCACCATCGCATTCGATGATATTGTTAAAGCAGGCGGGATCACTAAACTCTATTATTACCGCCTCAAATGCATCTACAAAAACCTGCAGACTAGTGAGTTCTAGCGTTAATCCCGCTGCCATCGCATGTCCACCAAACTTTAATATACATCCGCATATTCGCTTATCGACGACGTCAAGCATATCGCGCAAATGGATGCCAGCGATAGAACGACCGGAACCTTTTAGCTCTCCATCCTCAGAGCGGGCAAATACGATACAGGGCCTTGAGTATTTTTCTTTCAGTTTCGACGCCACGATACCGACAACACCTTCGTGCCAGTCGGGTTGATATAATACGATACTCTTCTGTTGGCCTAATTCGCTCTGCTCTAGACTATTCAACTGTCGGTTTGCCTGATCGGCCATTTGCTGCTGAAGCTCGCGGCGTTGCTGGTTAATATTATTGAGTTCCTCGGCCAGATTTGCTGCTAACTCGACTGAATCAGCAAGCAAACACTGCACGCCGATAGTCATATCATCGAGCCTGCCCGCTGCGTTAATTCTTGGCGCTAACGCAAACGCAATATCGCTACTGTTAAAGTTATCGAGATGCTTTCCGGCAATCTGAATCAGCGCCTTAATTCCCTCGGTACATGCACCTGCACGAATACGTTTTAATCCCTCATGAACAAGAATTCGATTACAGTAGTCGAGCGGCACAAGATCGGCAACACTGCCAATCGCGACCAGATCAAGACAACAGGCAAGGTTAGGTTCAGGTCGATCGCGCCCGAACCAGTCCGACTCACGCAAGCGAGCGCGCAGTGCAAGCATGAGGTAGAAGGCCACCCCCACTCCGGCAAGATTCCTGCCTTCGGTTTCCTGCGACCAGGCGTTTTGATTAACAATCACGCTCGCGTCCGGCAGATCTTCGCCAGCCAGATGATGGTCGGTTACGATAACATCGACATTATGTGTGCGTAATAATGCAATACCATCGATGCTCGCTATACCATTATCAACTGTAATCACACAGTCCGGCGGATGTTTAACTATGCGCTCGGCAACCGAGAGCGAGAGCCCGTATCCGTCGGCAAAGCGATCCGGCATTAGGTAATCAACATAACAATGCCCCATTAGACTTAAAGCACGTATGCAAACTGCAGTACTGGTTGCACCATCTGCATCGTAATCACCAAATACCAGAATCTGTTTCTTATTGCTAATCAGTTCTTTTAAAAGATCAGCGGCATCAAACAAATGCCGAATCGTTTGCAGCGGTAAAATATTCTTAAGCTGATAATCAATTTGTTCGAGCGAGCGCACTCCACGAGCTGCGAGGATACGTCGGAAAATCGGATTCAGTTCACAGTCTTCACCAAGACAGGAATCATCACTATCACGAATCACTAACTCAGGTGCCATCATTCAATCACGGTCGCGAGGTTTACCGGTTTCTGCCAGAATTTCAATAAAGAAAACCGATTCAGCAAATAATCAAAATCGTGGCCTGTGCGTAAACGTATTTTCAATCGACCGGATCCCACAGCGTTTAACAATGGTTCAAAAATAGTACTTTCAATACTTTCAATAACTGCTTGAAGATCATCGCTCTGCGCTGCCTTAAGTGCTCTCAGCAAACTCAAATCAATGCATATATTATTTTGTGCAAAAATTCCATCAGTAATACCCTGCAGATTTTCAGGTACCAACCCAATTCGAGCTAGAAAAGCGCTTGTCAAAAAATCATCGCAAAAAACCTTAACTTCGGAGTTCGAAACTGCCGTCAACTCTCCGCCCCCCCAACACCAGAGACTATTAATTGTGGCCATTCCTTGTTGCAGGCGTTTTTGATTAACCTGGTGCGAGTGCATATACATCTGAATTTCGTTGATCAACTGATACCACTCAAGTATCCCGCTGGACTGTTTGATATATGGGTCTGCTTTTCGACCGATAACCGACAATACATGCGGAAGATGATTCGGAACCTGACATTGCCTGAGCTGCATTAACCACGACCTTCCATTGATATTGGACAAGCTCAAATCTTCCTTAAAATAGTCTGCTATATCATTGATAACAATAGCGATGTGCTTGCTTGTCCTGTCTGAGTGGTCCAACGGTACTATATATGCATTACGCATGTCGGGCTTCAAATGTACTGCTTCACAGAGCAATGATTGTGAGGAACAACATTCATCATCAAATGCACAG
>JAAEOZ010000627.1 GCA_024222685.1 Gammaproteobacteria bacterium
ACTTGGTTTTAGCGGGTGAATCGAAATTGCCGATTGATGCTTTTTCGGTAAATCGATTTAATTAAGAAAAAGCTATTCTTCTGCTTGAAGTCTGGACTCCTTGATACGAAGTATATTCGAATCAAGCGGCACATCGTTTGGCCCACCACTTAGCCCGTAGGGTGCAAATAATTGAACGTGTACTTTCAAGCCGCTTTGCGATAATAGAAATTGAGCATACCCCCAAGGCGTTCGCGGCAACGAATCGGCTTATCGGTTGCTTTGTACCGCTCGTCAAAAAGGCAAGCCAGGACCCAAGGGGCCATCCCAGGAACTCATCCGGCTCATCGTTGAAATGAAGCACCGAAATCCAGGGTACGGCTGCCCAAAAATCGCAGCGTAAACTTCAAAGTTATTTTGGTATCAGTGATAGATCACTTGACGGTAATACGCCGGCTGAAGTTGCTGGCGTCGTGACCGAATTGCCAATCATGTTGAATAAATACCGTTGGCATACTCACTGCCACGGATTTATCAGCTCTCGATAGCAGATTGAGTAGCAGTTCGCCACGCACACGTTCGTCATTGCAAGAACAGATTATCCGTAATATTGTTTCATAACAATATCATACCG
>JAAEOZ010000628.1 GCA_024222685.1 Gammaproteobacteria bacterium
ACAGTATCAATTTGTTGATCATCGCCTGCCGTACTTGCTCTTCGACTCGTCATAGATGCATTCCAGCCAAATTTTCTTTGTGAGCGACGACTATTCAAGCCAAAATCGGCACCGACACTATTCGAGTCTTCGCTTCCTTCAAAATCTGCATAATCAGTATTCAAGCTATAGTGGTAATTAATTGAGTCACCCCATTTACCATTTAAAGCAGTACCCGCACCTAGCGTCCTGAATTCTCTGGTATTTTCTGACTGGATACTCGGATCTAAAATCTGAATTCCATCCAGGCTAATATTTGACTGCTTTACGGCACCAGTTAGATATGAACGCCACCTGTTGGCATCATGGTTGAAACTCGAATTTAAAGACAGCGAGTGATCTACATCATTTTCCTGAGGCAGGTTATTATAATAAAGTGCATTTAAAGAGTAGATAATCGATATATCTGTTTTCGAGCTCGAGGTCTGATATTTTGCCCCAGGTGAGATTCTGGTAATTGAGCCTGATTCTTTCGACGAATCGGTCTCGTTGTCCAACAACGATCCTTCTAATTCAAGCGATGGCACCAAAATAGATTGGGACATTGCAACATAAGGATTAATTAACAATAATAAAGATAACCCACCGAAAAAACAGCGAGCAATTACAGCTCTTAGCATGTCATAGTCGACCTAATGTAACCTGGCTGTCAGGTTTGGTTTTCATACTTATAATACCCATAATTTCCTACTTGAGTTTTTTCTCGGCCCTGATTCAAAAGTAGTAGTACTATTCTGTTTGAGAGCATGCTCAAACCTTTCTTAATATCATGTCGCAGGGTTTTTTCTGCTTCTATAACGAATACTACCTGACCCATATGAGAAGCCAGAACACTGGCCTCAGTAGGTAACAGTAGCGGCGGTGAATCAAAAATGATGATGCGATCTCTATAGAATGAAGATATTTCTCTTACAAATTTTTCCATCGCTTCACTCGCCAGCAACTCTGTCGCATGCGATGTTTTGCTGCCAGCAGTCATTAATGTGAGTGACGGTATATTAGTCCGATGCAGGACGCGACTCATATCTTTAACTCTCCCCTGCAACAGATCGGTCAAACCAAATTCTGATTGATAATTAAATATCTCATGATGTGAGGGTTTATTTACATCAGCATCTATCAATAGAACATGTATATCTTTTTCCATGGCCATACTAATAGCCAGATTTATAGCGGAAAAGGACTTTCCTTCCCCATCCAATGAACTGGTAAGCATAATTATATTGGCATTGTCTACGACGGTAGCACCTTTACCGGCGATATTATTCAACAATGGTCGCTTTATCATACGAAACGTGTTGCCAAGCAGAGTGTTTATTGTCTTTGGCGTGACATACCCCTTTCCGGCCAGCATATCCAGATCTATTTCCAGCTGGCCAGAAAATGATTTCACCGGGTTTATCGAAATAACGTCTGATTCCGGATATACCGTATTATCATCGAATAAATTCGAGAAATCGAAGTCAATATCAACTTCCTTGTACTTTGCTTCTCTTTTTACTACACCGTGGGATTCGGATAAATTCTCATTTAAAGGGATATCAATATGAACTGGTCTCTTATTGCCTCCGGTAATAAGTGCTCTTTCAGCTATATCAATTTTAGGAATTGAGGGCTGATCTTCGGGGTTTTTAACCCTTTTTTCCTGTACCTCAGGCTTATCTTTTATTTTTTTGAACGCTTTGGCAAAAATACTCATAAAGCCATAACCTTGAGCTGTAAAGTACTTAAAATTAACACACCCTTACTATGAATAAAGATCAACGCAACGCCAACGGTAACATATAGTGCGTTTGCCAGAGAAAACATAAAAAGATTCTTACGGCGTTTTGATAACACTTCAGCGGTATCGAATTTATTAACCGAACCTAAAATGGGATATTCGAATGCCGCACTTAAATCATTCTGGTTATAGTAGACCGGTCGCAATAGCGATAGTAGTAAACTGATGCCATAACCAATCGCGAGAGCAATTACTAATACCGCACTGTCAAACAAAGCTCGATTAGGGTATTGAGGTTGTAGTGCTGCGAACGGTGGTTCAATTACTCTAAATTTCACCTGCTCGGTACCCGACTCTACATCTTCTGAAATTCTTGCCTGCTCTCGCCTTTGTACCAGTTCGGTATAATTCTTTTTGTGGACCTCATAATCTCTATTGAGCCTTTGGAGTTCTGCTTCAACTTGAGGCACTACATCAACAAGGCCCTTTAAACTTTGTTGTTTTCGTTCTAGCGATGTAACGCGAGTCTTAAATGAAGATATATCTGCCTCTGTTTGTGTTATTAAAATTAACAACTGCTGGTATACGAGATTCTCAGCGACGATATCACTATTCTGGTTATCTTTCTGAAGCAGTTCGATCTCATCCTCTCGGCGTTTCTCTAACGACTCGAGAATAAGTTTAGCATTGATGACATCTGGGTGCTGATCCGTATAGAGTAACAACAAATCCTGAAGCTTTGTTTCCTGTTCGCTGATCCGACCATCAAGGCTACTGGAACTTGTATGCACCGTATTTTCCGAAAAATCTGTAGCTTCAAGATCATCTAGTTGAACTCTTATCTTGTCCCGCCGGTTAATTGACTCTTCTAATGACAAATTCGCCTGTTCCAACTTGTCGCTATTTTCCTGCAATTGCGAATAGTAGTTGGCCCCGTCATTTGGCATGATTCCAACGTTTTCCCTCTTAAAACTCTCTCGACGGTTTTCAGCCTCCCTCAATAACTGATCGTACTTGGCAATTTGCTTATCCAGAAAAGCAATAGCCGAATCAGATTCATTGACCGAAGTACCCAATGTGTCTTCGACAAATATATCAAGTAATGTCTGGACCATTCTCACTGCTCTCATACGATTTTCGTCAGAGTAAGTAATGGTATAAGTGCCGGTTTGCCGTTTGGCTGAAATATTGACTCGGTTATGAATTTTTTGAATTAACTCTTCCATTTCTCCAGGTGTCTGGACATTAATATCCATATCCATCAAACGTGCTGCTCTTTCCAGATTTGGTCTACTGAGAAGTTTTCCAATCATTAATCTGACTATCGCCTTAAAGTCAGACTGGATAGCAAGTCCGCGCAACAATGGCTTAAGTACAGACGAGGAATCGATATAGACCTTTGTTTCAGCCGTATAACGATCCTTTATTTGATCTACTGCAATTACACCGGTAACTAATATGGGCCAGGCTACTATTATCGCAATCCAGCGATTTTTCCAGATTCCCCGTATATAGTGTAATACAAGCTCTTTTATGTCATCGAGTTCTTCCATCGAATTTTGGCATCAATCACATTTAGAACCAGGACTCGGGGATTATGATTGTATCCCCGGGCGTGACAGCGCGATTCTTACTAATATCACCACCTCTTATAAGAGAATCGAGTTCTACTGTATATTGCCTGGCCACACCTTTTTCCTTTCTGATCAACTGAGCATTATCCCCATCCGCAAACTCGGACAAACCCTGCACCTCAATCATTACATCCAGTAATGTCATTCCAGCACGATAAGGTATCGTCTTAGGATTGGTTGCATTCCCTATTACTCGAATTTGTTGGTCAACCGTACTATGAAACCCAGATACCATGACAGACACTCGGGGAGTACGAATAAAAGTAGCAAGCCGGTTTTCGATGCTTTTACCAACATCTACCGCTTTAAGACCGGAGACATCGAGATCATCTATCAAAGGTGAAGATATGCGCCCATCAGGACGCACTATGACGTTTGTGCTCAAATCAGGATTTCTCCAGACAAATATCTGTAACTGATCTCCAGGACCAATCAGATAATCGGATTTGGGCTGTACTCGAGATTCAGGTAACAATGTAGTTGGTGTTGATGCACAACCCAACATGATCAAAATCAGGAATGTAGCGGGTAATCGAAATATTGTTTTATATGTCAACATTGATAAGAATTGGGATAATTGATAATTGATTGATAAATTGATAGACAAAGAGATGGTTTCACGCCTGCATCTATCCTTTCTATAATATCGTCTACATAGGACATCGTAGCAATTGCTTTAGTGTTTTCCAAGGAGTATTAATTTTTTCTAATGAAGATGCTATCAATATCTCATTATTATGTCGGATATCATTAAACATATAGCCAGATTTTCTTTTAGAGTGTCATTTTTCGGCGTCAAGTAGCTTAATATTAGCAGTCCCACAAATTTTGTCCTGCGATTTACAAGTCTATGCCTAATCGTTCGATCAGTGAATACAAAGTCGGCCTGGATACATCCAGTAATTTTGCCGCCTTGGATATATTACCACTAACCTCCTGCATCACTCGTTCGATGGCACGTTTTTCGGCAATATTTCTGGCCATTGCCAGGGTAAGGGTACTATCCGAAATCTCCTTCTCAGTGCTATCTCCCGAATAGCTGCTCTCTATGAGTAAATCCTCTGGTTGGATATAGGTATTATTCGACATGATCACCGCTCTTCGTATGATTTTGTCAAGTTCACGAATATTACCCCTGCATTCATAGTCTAACAGCGTATTTTCGGCAGATTGGCTAAACCCTTTTATAGTCTTATCCTGTTGTTTCGTATATCTGTCCAGAAAAACTTTCGACAACAGAAGGATATCGTTACCACGATCTCTTAATGGTGGTAAATTAATATTAATGTCGCTAATTCTGAAGTAAAGATCTTCACGAAATAGCTGCTGTTTTATCATTTCTCCCAATGGTCTATGAGTAGCGCAAATTACACGTGTATCAATCGGAATTTCTTTTATGCCTCCAACTCTCTCAATGACCCTTTCCTGCAAAAAGCGCAGCATTTTTGCCTGCAAATCCATTGGCATATCCCCGATTTCATCTAGAAACAGGGTACCGCCATTCGCCACCTCAACCTTGCCCTTCTTCTGACCTGAAGCACCAGTAAATGATCCCTTCTCATGGCCAAAAAGTTCACTTTCAAGCAAGTTTTCCGGAATAGCAGCACAATTAATCGCAACAAAATTCCCCTCTGAGTAATGGCTGAGGTCGTGTACGGCGCGCGCGATTAATTCCTTTCCTGTACCACTTTCTCCGAGAACAAGGACACTGAGATCGCTTGGAGCTACTTTTTCCACCGTGTCGCAAATGCCTAACATTTTCGAACTCGACGTGAGGATACCGCTTAAAGGTGTAGACTGCTGTTGAGACAATAAGGCCTGATTTTCCTGTTCAATCTCATACAGCCTGTATGCGCGATCTACCACGAGAGACAATATTTTCGCGTCTACGGGTTTATTAAAAAAATCATAGGCTCCCATACTAACCGCCTTGAGTGCATTCTCCCTGTCTTCCTGACCTGTAACAACGATGACTTTAATCGATGAGTTAATACTAATTATTTTTTCCAGTATCAGAAAACCTACACTCACACCGCCAGCATCCGGTGGTAAACCCAGATCGAGAGTCACGACCTGAGGGCTTTGCTCTTCAATCTGTCTAAGTGCAGATTCCTCGTCATCGGCCAAAAACACTTCAAAGTCACTGAAGCACCACCGCAACTGAGACTGCAATCCCGGATCATCTTCAACAATTAACAATTTCTTACTCATAATTCAACTGGCAACTGGATGGTAAAACAGGAGCCAGCATTTTCTTTACTGACCACTTTAAGATCACCATTGATGGATCGAAAATATTCTCGACTTTGAAATACACCCATTCCCATACCAGAAACACCTTTGGTACTATCAAATGGTCGAAATAACCTTTCCGCGATAAATTCCTGGCTCATCCCCTTACCATCATCTGAAATATCAATAATAAGCTGATTATCAACGATAGAACTTAGTTCTATTTCAACTTTTCCAGTTTTATTGATAGATTCTACGGCGTTCTGAACGATGTTTTTCATTGCCGAATACAATTGCTCCTGGTTTGCAAAAATTACAGGATTCCTGTTAATTACATTATTAACAACCGGGCAGATTTGATGATGTCTGAAACTTTCAACGACCGCGTCAATAACTTCAAGAATCGGCTTAGGAGAAGCTTCACCCAGTTGATCGGGGTTCTTTAACAGCTGCATGACTCGATGCATCTTGTGAGTAGTGTGTTCAACGGTGTTTATCATATCATCTATGAAATCTGGATTGTTTTTGTGCGCCGCAGAATTTTCTACCAGCAATGTCAATTGGCTTAATACTGTTTTTAAATCATGCATTAAAAAAGCTGTCATCTGATTCATATCGGTAAATTTTTGTGCCTGTTGTAATGCGTTATCCGTTTCTTTTAAAAATAAAGATAGCGAAACATGATGCGCGATGGTATTGAGTAAATCGATATCCTCGATACCCAGAGCAGCATCGCCTGATTTTAACGAAGGCGCCATCAAATGAACAAATCCGAATAGTTCCTCATTGATCCATAAAGGAACTATTAGCCAGCTATTATCTGTATGCGAAAACCAGTGCTCACCCTTTTCCGGACTTTCGCAAAACTGGCCGAATTCCTTTTTAGAAAATAACTTCTCTTTTTTATATATGAATTTTATTAGCACAGATTCCGCAGCTTCTGGTTGAAGATCGACGACACCCTGTTGCCAGTCTGTTTTGATAAAAAAATGATTGTTATCTTTTATCCACAAAGTGGCTCCCTGACTATCTACAATTTGGGCAATCGCCTGCAGCGCCCGTTTATAAATTGAAATTTCCGGGTCATGCGTTAACAGCGTCCTGGAAAATCGATTCCATTCCTCGCGATAATCATATTTATTACTAAAGCTGTAGGACAAATAACGCTTAATGCGTATTTTTAGTTTAGGGGAAAAAAATAAGACTGCGAGTAACAGTAGCGATGCAAAAAGAAATGATGCCTGTAAGATTTTCCCCCATTCACCACTAGATTCTTTTACATAGAAACCAGCTAAGGACATCAATAATAAATATGTGCCAACACTGAATAGTGTTGTTGAATGAAAAACAAACTGTCGGGAAACATGAATGTGCGGAGCGAGCCCAGGATTACGCGCAGCAGCAATTAATAAGGTTGGCACAATTAGGACATTGACAATGCCTCTAGCACTCCAAAATTCATAATCAATCGCCTGGGCCAATAACGCATTTGAAAATACAAACAGGTCATATATAAAAATTGCACCCGCGCTAATGCACAGGAAACTAATGCTTCGCCTATATCCTGAGGCAGTATTTCTAAAAAGTTGTTCGACTAGTACTAATCCCAGAATTGAAAACAGTAGCATCCAGCCAATTTGAATCGTAACAGGTTTTTGTATTTGAAAAACTGCATTGAAATAGTCATTAAAACTGAGAGTAACAATCGCAATGACAAATAGAACTGCTATGTTAAGTGGGGAAAAGAGATTGCCTGTACGGAAACTAAACGGATTATTGACGTATAGTCCCGCAGCACTTTGAAGCACATAAAACCAGGTAAAGTATCTGAGTAACTCAGATACGACAATCATCTTAAAAGCGATAGACGCGCCTATCTGGCTCATGGTTAGCAAGCCACTCCACACAAATGTCGCTGACACGAGTAAAAGAAATGGTTTTGCCTTTAGTTTTCCTTCAAAGCCGACGAAATAGATAACTAGTATTAATAAAAATAATAGTCCACTAACCAGATAGCTAATAAAGCCTAAAGATAGATTTATTTCCAAATGATCATCCCGAAAAAGACACCAGTTTATTCAGTACCCGCATAATTTTGAATTTAATTAATACTATAGCCGTAGAGCTGCTAAAATTTCAGTTAATAATAATCTACTTCGGTAAAGTTATGGAGAAAGTTTTAATCACTGGTGGCGCGGGTTTTATTGGGTCTCACACCGCTGATTTATTGTTAAGCCAGAACATTCCTGTTCGTGTGCTTGATAATTTATCGTCGGGACATCGCCATAATTTACCGGAAGTACATTCATTATTCGAGTTTATCGAAGGCGATATTACTGATGCTCCGACAGTAAATAAGGCTATGGAAGGCGTTTCACATTGTTTAAATCTGGCGGCACAGGTATCAGTGGTCGCATCACTTGAAGACCCTCAGTTTTCTGCAATGCAGAATATCATCGGTTTTGTCAATGTTCTGGTAGCTGCTCAGAAAAATCAAATTGAAAAGCTGGTTTACGCATCATCAGCGGCTATATATGGCGAGCCGAGTGAAATCCCGTTACCAGAAACTGCTATAAAACAACAACTTTCGCCT
Organism: Gammaproteobacteria bacterium; assembly: GCA_024222685.1. GTDB lineage: Bacteria > Pseudomonadota > Gammaproteobacteria. The sequence goes on from JAAEOZ010000628.1 coordinate 8,222, forward strand.
TACGGCCTGGAAAAGCAGGTTAACGAAGAATATGCCGACATGTTTTCTCGGATTTATGACCTACCATCTCTAGGACAGCGCTTTTTTAATGTTTATGGACCACGCCAGGATCCGACATCGCCTTATGCTGGCGTCATTGCATTATTTGTTGAGAGGATTTCCAGGAGCGCAGATTTAACTGTCTTCGGAGATGGCAGTCAAACTCGAGATTTCATTTACGTTGGCGACGTTGCCAGGGCAAATATGGCCGCCCTGGAAAATAAAATTACCGGAGCCTGTAATATAGCTACCGGTCAGCAAACCTCGTTACTGGATTTAATCAATGTTCTGTCTGAAATTACAGGTCGCAGTTGCCAGGTAACCCATGTTTCACCACGAGAAGGCGATATTAAGCATTCGTTAGCTAATCCAGCCAGAATGAATCAAAAGCTGGGTTTTGTAGCCGAAACCGACATTCGTCAGGGTTTGACCAAACTCATTGAGTCGGTTAGTTAACAAAATATCACTCATATGGTGATAAAACGGGAGAACCTATTTCACCTTCTTTCATACTCGATATCTGCTCATCTCGAATAAAGTTATATTTACGTTGACTCAGCTGGCGCGCCTTAACTGGATCCTTGATAATAGTAGAGCGAATGAATACCAACAGGTTTTGTTTAACTTTGGTTGCTTTACTGGCCCTGAACAATGCCCCGATTATTGGCACATCTCCTAACCCCGGAACCTTCTGTTGTGAATCGATAACTTTCTCATCTATTAATCCACCCAAAACCAGTAGCTCTCCATCTTCGAGCTGAACGGTGGTTTTTATCGAGCGTTTATTGGTAACAATATCTACCGCACCGGTCGCACTACCACTAATGTTGGACACTTCCTGTTCAATTTCCATGGTAATCGTGTCGCCTTCATTAATCTGAGGTTTTACCTTAAGACTGACACCTACATCCTGACGCTCAATGGTTCTAAATGGATTGGTAACATCGACACCTGAACCAGTAGTCGATGTCTCTCCAGTGACAAATGGCACGTTCTGACCGACTACGATTTCGGCTTCCTGATTATCCAGTGTAACAATTGAAGGGGTTGACAACAGGTTGGTTTCAGAATCGCCTGATAAAGCGCGTATTAAGGTTACAAAGCTCAGCCCCGAATCTGATATCTGCCCTACACCTAATGCCAGTCCATCAGGTATAATACCGCCTGCCACACTTGCGATAGTAGTACCCGAAGTCGAAAATTGCGTCGACAGTACCGGGTCGTCACCACCACCATCAACAAGCCACTGAACACCAAGTTCTTTGGAAGTATCGAGAGAAACTTCTGCAATTATCGCTTCGATGTGAACCTGGGCGCGTCGAATATCGAGTTGTTGTATAACTGCACGTAGTGATGGAAAAACTGATGCCGGAGCCGAAATCACCAGTGAATTAGAAGTCTCATCGGCCTGTATAAATACAGATTCCGGTGTGGCACCGGATTTGGCGGTGCCGGAATTTTTCGCTTCAGCCTTGATAACCTCCTTACCGACATTACTCAAAATATCAGCAATATTCTTGGCTTCAGCATATCTCAAATAAACAACATGCGTATTGCCTGACGATTCCACTGGTGAATCCAGGTTTGAAATAATCGCTCGATATTTCAGTCGATTCGACTTTTCACCACTAAGTACAATACTATTAGTTCGCTCGTCAGCACTAAACTTAACAGCTCCTGCGGCTGTCTTTTTATCAGGCGTAGTAACATTTAAACTGGACAACAGTCGTACCACTTCTGCGGCAAAAGCATGTTTCAGTTTAATAATTTCAATATCAGAATCACCCTCTTTATCCATTTCAGAAATAATACGCTCGATACGCCGAATGTTTGATGCTCGGTCCGAGACTATTAAAACATTCGTTGCTGCATACGCTGCCAGATGCCCCTGCTGAGCAACCAGTGGTCTTAAGATAGGCACCAGTTGCGCTGCATTTATATGATTTATTTTCAATACGCGGGTAACCAGAAGGTCCCCAGGTGTAGATCTTCGATTGGTAATAGGCGTAGCGGCCTGTTTGGCTGTAGCGTCGGGAATGATCTTGATCGCATTCTTGGTTGCCACTGTCGCAAAACCATGAACCTGCAATACCGACAGAAAAACACTATATACCTCGGATTTATTTAGCGGTTTCGATGAAACCACCGTGACTTTGCCTTTAACCCGAGGATCAATAATAAAGTTTTTCCCGGTAATCTGTGACACGCTATTGATAACAGCAACTAAGTCCGCATCACTGAAATTCAGTGTAACCTCTTCTGCAGCCGCAGGACAACAGAGTATAAGTGCAACAACCAGTATCAACAGTGTTCGATACAACTTCACCATTTGATTCATTAATTTTTTTACTCTAAAAAATGTTGAGGCATATCAACAGAACTTAACTTACAAATTGAAGTCCTTTGTCTGTTCACTGCCATTTCTGAGTATAGTAACCGAAACTGATTTCGCTGTTGTGAGAGATTTCAAAGCATCGAGAGCCTGAAAAGGCTTATCGAGAGAAATTCCATTTATTTTCGTAAATATGTCATTTTTTTCGAAATTAAGTTTCTTCAACAAACTTTCTCCTCTTAGAGCCTTTAATCGAAAGCCAATATTCTTACCATTTTCCTGTACAGGAATAGCTTGAAATCGCTTTGCCAGTGCCAGTGGATTACTGACATAACGTTTTTTATAACTTTGCAATAGCCTGGTATTGCCAACTGAGTTCACCGCTCCCTGAGAAGCGACGGAACTGGCTGAACGGGAAAAGACCGGTTTCTGTAAGTTAAGCCTTTCGATTTTACCGTATCTGTCGATCAGAATATGGTCTCTTGCAATTGCTGAAACGACTATTTTCTCAGCCAGCTCATCACCGACATAGTAGTGCTTACTATCATTTGGTTTAACTTCAACAATTGCAGAAGAAGCAGCCGCTTCTTCCGAAAAATAAACACCACGTAATTTATAATTGAGCTTGGTCTCAGGTGCCTGTTCTACTGCTTCCTGTACTATCTGTTCTACTTCTGCCTTTCCAAACAGATTACTACCCGCAATTATGTTTGCCTTATCTAATCGATTTTTCTGTCCAGAGCTGTCCGTTCTGGTTTGCGTAGCTGGTGTAGTTAGCATCGCATTACTCAACTCCGGTCTGGGGTAAAACTGCCAAAACAGAATAGCGAACTGATGTGCCAGAAACACCAGCAACAGCATCCACACGATCAAGCGTATTCTCGTATCTATCAATATTTTGATTAAACTGGCTTGCAGCAAGAGGCAGTCCTGGGTAAATAGTGTATCGCTAACTACCGATTGAAATTCGGTAAGATGTCAGGAAATATGGACTTACTATAATTAATATCCGGATAAATAGTCAAAGTTTTGTACGCCGAAGCTTAAAATTAACCTTCAAAATGAAAACACGCTCAACGAAGCATCCTTAGCTTTTCAGGGGGAGTGATTGTGCTTGATCCAACTCGATTTCTCAACTGCTATTAAAGCTTGTTCCTTCTGTCGATGCAGAACGATTTATACCGTACTTCTTTATACGCTCACGTAACGTGCTGGGTGCCATACCTAGCCGTATGGCCGCACCATTTCTCCCCTCGATCTTCCATATGGCGTCTTCAAGCGCCCTTCTCATGTCCAAATAATTCACTTTCAATAAGTCCTGCCGGTAACGCTGCACAGTTAACTTTAACCAGGGGCCGGTTACACCGATGACTTTCGGCATGAATGGCCCTTGCTAGTAATTCCTTCCCGGTACCGGTTTCACCAAGGATTAATACAGTTGCTTCAGTGATTGCAACCTGGGCGATTTTCTGTAGGAGCTGTTTCTGAACTTTACTATCACCAATGATTTCATCCGTTCCGTTTACCAATCTGATTTCATCTTTAAGATAAGTGTTTTCCTGTTGTAATCGGTTTTTAAGTCGACGTACTTCTACCAGGGCAGATTGAAGCGCTCTCTCTGCACATTTTTTCCCGTAGTGTTCAGGTTAGAAGCCCAATATCTAAGTTGCTTTCCGCAAGCACGGTTATCGAATTGAGCAAGCGTTTAATCTGCTTAGATTCAGACTCACTGATTATCCGGCTCAATGAATCGACAGCCTGCATTCAGATACCTCCAAATTAGAAAAGAGACAGTTTTAGTATCAGAAAATTAGATACTGATGTGAATAAACAGTTCCCTGAAGAACGAAAATTAGTCCAGAATTTTGTAACAAAACATGTTAATCCACGATATTCGCGGGCACCCACGATAACTGCGGCAGTTTGTTGCATAAAACTCAAAAGATAATTGCTAATTTATTATGTATGTCATTGAATTAATACAACTAAATACCGATTGACACTTTTTGGCATGTAGATTGCTTTGAAGAAATAAATATATCCTTAATGATAAGTTGATCAAAATTTCGGATGGAAACTGATATTGGATTTACATCCGAAATCATATTTAAACTAATACCCTGTAGTTTAAATGGCAGACCCTACTGGCCGCCCTTCGGGGCGGGCTTTTTTACCTCGATAAGCGTTACTAAGATGCAGCAGTTTGTAGGAAAACGAAGTCCTCTGGCAAAATTCTAAAAGTAACAGGTGGTGTTCCCCACAGAAAATATTATTGCCTTGGTGTGCGAAGAAAACCATGCAATTTGTGGATTCCCGCGATATCCGTAATTGATCGAAAGCAATCTATTGTAAAATAATAACAGCCTGTCTTTTACTAAATTGATAACTCCATTGATCTGCATCAATCCTGCCAGGAACAGTTTATTTAAAGTACCTTTTATATAATTAGAGTGATTGCACCCGATGAAAAATCAGGTTATTTTTGATACTGAACTGATCAAACGATACGACCGACCTGGGCCCAGGTACACGTCTTATCCTCCAGCAACTCAGTTTTCAGACCAGATAAGTTCGAAAGACTACCGTACCTGGGCAGGTCATAGTAATGAGGAACCGATTCCCAGGCCACTGTCACTTTATTTTCACATACCATTTTGTAACACCATATGCTACTACTGCGCCTGCAACAAAGTTATCACCAAGAACAGACAGAAGGCTATTGATTATCTCGAAGATCTGTTTACTGAAATCGAAATACAAAGTGAGCTATACGACCACGACAGAACTGTCCAACAATTGCACTGGGGTGGCGGCACGCCAACTTTTCTAGAAGATGATCAGATTCGTGCTTTGATGCAACAGATAGGTCGATATTTCCATCTGTATAACAATGATAGTGGTGAGTATTCGATTGAAGTTGATCCGCGTACAGCCAATGTTAATACCATTAGTGTACTTCGGGATGTTGGTTTCAATCGTCTAAGTCTGGGCGTACAGGACTTCGATGAACAGGTTCAAAAGGCCGTCAATCGAATACAGAGCATAGAATTAACACAATCGATTATAAGCGCCGCACGTCGCGCTGATTATAAATCTATAAATATCGATTTAATATATGGCTTACCATTCCAGTCGGTCAGCAGTTTTTCACGAACTCTTGAAACACTGCTAGAACTCAACCCTGATCGAATTGCGCTGTACAACTACGCCCACTTACCAACCCGATTTCCGCCACAACGACGTATTAATCCTGAGGATCTGCCGAGACCAGAGGATAAGCTTGATATTTTTCAGTACTCTATCGAACGACTTACTAAAGCTGGTTATATTTACATTGGCATGGACCATTTTGCGAAACCACTGGATGAACTTTCAGTAGCTCAACGTAAAGGCAATTTACATCGTAATTTTCAGGGCTACTCGGCCTATGCAGAATGTGATTCTGTAGCGATGGGTGTCTCCGCAATCAGTAATATCGGCAATCATTACTGTCAGAATACTACTGATTTAAAAACTTACCATGAAGTGCTGCAACAACGAGAGTTGCCGATTTATAGAGGGTGTTATACAGATCAGGAAGACGTCTTACGGCGAGAAATAATCCAGCAACTGGTCTGCCACTTTAATCTCGATATCACCGACATTGAGGAACGTTGGGATCTCAATTTTAATCACTTCTTTTCAACAGAGCTGGATATCTTGAATGCCATGGCTAAGGATAAACTGGTGAGCCTGTCAGAAACCAACATTAAGGTTCTGGATGCAGGGCGCTTACTGGTTCGTAATATCTGTATGGTATTTGATCGTTATATCGATACCCCCGATAGTCGAGGCACATTTTCACGGTCTATATAATTGATTCACTTTCACTGCAACTATTCCTCTGCACCTAAGTCCCCATTAAAAAACGATCTCATTATCCAGAATCTAAAAGTACTAAAAAGCTTGAGCAACTTGACCTAGGTCAAGTTAATTGCGCCAATAAAACTTAATATTCATTCTGTAGTTCCCTCTCTCTATATTGGGTTAAATTTATAGCCCATTTTTAAAGCCGGTTTCCCCACCGGCTTTTTTTTGATCCTTGCTTTCTAATGGTGTTTCATCATCGAGCAAAATTCGATGAGCAGGCCCTTCCATATCATCGAACTGGCCAGAATTAATTGCCCACATCAAGACCCAAACGATTAAACCCAGCAGTACCAGTGACAGAGGTATGAGCAGGTATAATATTTCCATTGCCTTATACCTTCCTAGCCAGGACGGATAAGCCGCATCGCGTTGGATACTACAATCAGAGAACTCAAAGACATTCCCACGGCAGCCATCCACGGGGAAACAAACCCGGTTGCGGCTAAAGGAATTGCACAAAAATTGTAAGCAATTGCCCAGAAAAAATTCTGTTTGACTATCATCTGAATTTTATTCGCTAAAGACATGACATCGAGAACCGCCTGAAGCTTATCTCCCATTATGACAATATCTGCACTGTTTTTAGCCAGCGCAGTTGCACCACCAACTGCGATTGAAACATTGGCCACCGACATAACCGGAGCATCGTTTGTACCATCCCCGACCATAAGCACATGGGCACCTTCTTGCTGGAGTTCCACTACCTTTGCCATTTTCTGATCTGGTTTAAGCTCAGCATAAAATTTTCCAATGCCAATTTCATCTGCAACACGTTTACACGCAGCTTTACGATCACCGCTCATTAACATAGTTTTAATGTTAAGCCCTTCCAGCTCACTGACTAATGCACTGGCATCGCTTCGAATTTCATCCTGAATCATAAAGACAGCAATAATCTGACCACTTGTGGCGAGTACAACTGGAGTAGCTGCATCTGCTTCGACCAGCCTTATCCAGCTTGCAGGTAATGCGCATCCACAGAATGATTCGGTAAACTCGATACTTCCCAGTACATAATGCTGCCCATCGACGACAGCCGTCAAGCCACAACCTCTCCTGTTAACCAGGCTTTCTACAGAATGAATACTGACATCCCTTGCAGCTTCCAGAATAGCTTTAGCGAGCGGATGTTCCGATTGCTGTTCCATCGATGCGGCAATAGTCAGACATTCTGATTTTTTATTATTGTGGTTACATATAATCTGCTGAACGACTGGTTTAGCAATCGTCAGTGTGCCGGTTTTATCGAACACTACATGGGTTACCTTATCCAGCGCATCTATGGTCCTGCCTTTTTTAACCAGTAAACCCAGGCTTTGCATTCGATTAAGACCGGCGCTGAGTGCGGCCGGTGTTGCCAGCGATAATGCACAGGGGCAGGTTATTATCAATAGAGCCAGAGTAATTTCCAGCCAGTTCTGGTTTCCGGCAAACCACCAGTAGAGAGATACTGCTACTGCTATACAGATGACGGCAATGATAAATTTTGAAGCAATACGATCTGCCAGCTGGGCAACAGGTGGTTTATCTGATTGAGCAGCTTCGACCATATTATGGATACTGGATAACACAGTATCGCTACCCACTGATATGATTCGCGCCTGTAGTGGACTCTCGATGTTAACACTACCTCCAATCAGCATATCACCTTCAAATTTGTCGACAGCACTACTTTCACCACTTAACAACGATTCATCGATGCTTGAACTTCCGCTGGTTACCACTGCATCTGCCGGTATCACTTCCCCGGGTCGAATAACGACACAATCATCAATTTTCAGCACAGACGCTGCAACCTGACTATCTTTTCCGTTCGCATCGAGCATATTCGCTGTCATAGGCAACGCATAGGCGAGCCTTTCGACTGACTCGGCGCTTTGTTGCCGGGCCATCCATTCAAAATATCGACTGAGTAGTAGTAAAAAAGTAAACATGACGACGGAATCAAAATATATTTCCCCCTCACCACGGATAATTGCCATCAGACTACTGATAAAAGCAACTCCAATACCCAGCGATACCGGCACATCCATGCCGACTCTGCGGTTGCTCAAATCATACCAGGCAGACCGAAAAAAAGTCGCACTCGAATAAAATAGTACCGGTAATGTCAAAGCAAGGCTTAGCCATCGGAACAGGGTCTCGAACTGAGTATCCATACCAGCCCAGGTTCCCGAATAAAGACTGATGGATATCATCATCACCTGCATACCGAACAACCCGGCTACGGCTAGTCGACGTATATGCATTTGTCTTTCGCGCCTGTGCAATGCCTGTTGCTGATCCGTGTTATAGGGGTAGGCCCGGTAACCGATAGCCTGAATGGCGCGTAGTATTTCACTGAGTTTAATAACTGAACTATCCCAGCGCAGCCAGGCTCGCCGTGTAGCATAGTTAACTCGCACCTCAACTACACCCGACAGACTGGCGATATGCTGTTCGTTCAACCACACACAGGCAGCACAGGTAATACCTTCCAGAATCAGGCTCGCTTCACGCTCACTTTCTGAAATCTCATGGACAAACTCCTTTTGTATCGAGTCCTGATCATATATCTGCGTCTCACGTAGAAATTCCGGTAGTAGCTCCGAGCCTGTCAGTGATGGTTCAGAACGAACATGATAAAAATGAGTATGTCCAGAAGCAACTATGGCATCTGCAACCGCCTTACAGCCCTGGCAGCAAACCGGTTTTTCTTCATCGTCTATGCGGCTCGTCAGTTGAATATCAGATGGAACAGGCAAATGGCAGTGGAAGCAATGGATTGCTTCCTTGGAATAGTTTATTTGATCGATATCAAGAGTATTCGTGCTGACAAGTCCCAATATCTGAGGCTCCGGAGTGGATTGAAGTTGTTTAACCGATTTCTCTTTATCGGCAGTCATATGCTAACGGGCAGACAGTTTGACAGAACAGATAATAACCTTATTGACACAGATCAAAAAGCATTAGTTAGAGAACGAAGATAATGCCGAGAGAGTTGTTCTGTAGTCCGGATATATCAAACAATCACTATTCGACTTTGTCACAATCATAGCGCCATTAGAGAATCATAAATGCCTGATACCGAAACCTATAACTATCGAGTCGTGCGGCAGTTTGCCATCATGACTATCGTCTGGGGTATAGTCGGCATGTTGGTCGGTGTCATTATCGCCGCACAACTAGCCTGGCCTGCACTCAATTTTGATGTCCCCTGGTTGACATTCGGTCGACTGCGCCCGTTACACACCAATGCGGTCATCTTCGCTTTCGGTGGCTGCGCGTTATTCTCAACTTCCTATTACGTCGTACAACATACCTGCCATGCACAACTGGCATTCCCAAAGCTTGCTGCTTTTACTTTCTGGGGCTGGCAAATCATTATTCTTTCTGCGGCAATAACTCTGCCCCTGGGTATATCTACGGCAAAAGAATATGCTGAGCTCGAATGGCCTATCGATATTCTGATTGCATTAGTCTGGGTAAGTTATGCAATAGTATTCTTCGCCACCATTATGAAACGTAAAATTCCACATATCTATGTCGCCAACTGGTTTTTCGGCGCCTTCATAGTCACGGTTGCGATACTGCATATTTTTAACAGTGCAGCAATGCCGGTTTCACTATGGAAGTCATATTCGGCATACGCTGGTGTACAGGATGCCATGGTGCAATGGTGGTATGGTCATAATGCAGTGGGGTTTTTTCTGACCGCTGGATTCCTCGGCATCATGTATTACTTCGTACCCAAACAGGCTGGCAGACCGGTATATTCCTATCGATTATCTGTCGTTCACTTCTGGGCTTTGATATTTACCTATATCTGGGCTGGCCCTCATCACTTACACTACACTGCGCTGCCCGACTGGGCACAGTCATTGGGTATGGTCATGTCGTTGATATTACTGGCGCCTTCATGGGGCGGTATGATTAACGGCATTATGACTCTATCCGGTGCCTGGCATAAATTGCGTACCGATCCGGTACTGCGATTGTTAATCGTATCTATTTCGTTTTATGGCATGTCGACTTTCGAGGGGCCAATGATGGCGATAAAAACAATTAATGCACTCTCTCACTACACCGACTGGACCATCGGTCATGTTCACTCCGGCGCATTGGGCTGGGTGGCACTGGTATCGATGGGGGCCATGTATTATCTCATTCCACGCCTCTTCGGTCGCGAGCTTTACAGCCTCATGCTGGTCGAGATTCACTTCTGGACCGCGACCATTGGCATTGTGCTTTATATCTCCTCAATGTGGGTTGCTGGCATCACTCAGGGTCTGATGTGGCGAGCGATTAACGCTGACGGCACATTAACTTACAGTTTCGTTGAAAGTGTTCAGGCCATGCACCCCTACTATATTGTACGCGCCCTGGGCGGTCTCTTTTTCCTCACAGGTACGCTGGTAATGGCTTATAACCTGTGGAAATCGATTGCCGGCGCCAAAGGAATCGAAGTCGCTATCCCTGCTCCCGCTCACTAATTGGTTACGAGATTTTATTTTATGGCTACTGGACACGAAAAAGTCGAAAAGAACCTGGGAATCATGCTGGTGTTAGTTGTATTGTTTATTTCCGTTGGTGGACTAGTACAGATTGTTCCACTGTTTTTTCAGGACTCACTAACCGAACCGGTTGCAGGACTGAAACCTTATTCGGCCCTGCGCCTCGCAGGTCGTGATATCTATATACGCGAAGGCTGCAACACCTGCCATTCACAGATGATTCGTCCATTCAGAGCAGAAACTGAACGCTATGGTCACTACTCGGTAGCAGGCGAATTTGTATACGACCGCCCTTTCCTGTGGGGTTCGAAACGTACTGGGCCTGACTTGCATCGCGTCGGTGGGCGATATAGTGATGAATGGCATCGCGTCCATATGATCAACCCTCGTGACGTAGTGCCGGAATCGATCATGCCGGGTTATCCCTGGCTAGCGGATACAGTTCTCGATGGCACAGACATTGAAGCAAAAATGGTTGGCCTGCGAAAACTCGGTGTTCCTTATAGCAACGATGAAATCGACGCAGCGCCAGATGCTCTCAAAGGCAAAACAGAACTCGAAGCTTTGATCACGTATCTACAGGGTCTTGGTATCGAACTGCAGGCAGCGAGGTAAGATCGATGAGTTTAGCAATGTTTCATTCTTTCTGGACTATCGGCGCTCTGATAATTTTCATCGGCATCATTATCTGGGCCTATAGTAAAAACCGCCATCAGGATTTTGACGAAGCAGCACGTTTGCCACTGGAAGACGATCAGGCCAACACCAGTACCGATAAGAACCTGGAGCAACCCTAATGTCCGATTTTAATTCTGATTTCTGGAACTGGTACATTATCCTGCCGACACTGCTCGGTATCATCTGGTGCTTCTGGCTAATATGGTGGATGTCAAGATCCGCTGCCAGTACCGAAGGTAAGGAAAACGACGATACCGGTCATGTATGGGACGGTGATCTTAAAGAATACAACAACCCACTACCACGTTGGTGGTTGGGCATGTTTTATATCACGCTGGTGTTCGGTATAATTTATCTGGCGCTTTATCCTGGTCTCGGCACTTATCAGGGGATATTCGACTGGAGTTCGAGACAGTCATACGAAAACGAAATGGCTCAGGCAGATAAAACCTATGGCCCATTATTCGCGAAATATCAATCTGAGGATCTGGTGGCTGTATCACAGGATGCTCAGGCGAGGAAGATTGGAGAACGCCTGTTTTTAAATCACTGCTCAACCTGTCATGGTTCAGATGCGCGCGGAGCCAGAGGCTTTCCAAACCTGCGCGATGATGACTGGCTATGGGGTGATAGTCCCGACACCATCAAGCTAACTATTCTTGACGGCCGTAGGGGCGTGATGCCCGCATGGGAAGGACCTCTCGGAGGAGAAGCCGGTGTAACCAATATGACGGAATATGTTATTAGTCTGTCTAGTCGGGAACACGATGCGGCCGCAGCCACAGCTGGCCAGGCACAGTACAATATATTCTGTGTTGCCTGCCATGGTGTCGAAGGTAAAGGCAATATCGCACTTGGTGCACCGAATCTAACCGATAAGACCTGGCTACACGGGGCCTCAAAACTTCGCATATCAGAGTCAATCGGTAAAGGTCGACAGGGGCACATGCCAGCACACAGGGATTTCCTCGGTGACGCTAAAGTCCACCTGATAGCCGCCTATGTTTACGGCATGGCGAAAGATTAATAATGGCACAGCAGTCCCATATGCAGATTTCCCTGGCACAGGTATTTATAGCAACGCTCTGGCCATCTTTTATGGTGGCTATAGCAGCTACCGGCCTGTTCTTTTCCGCATTCGACCCACAGGATCTGTATCCTTTTGATCTTGATATTGACATCAGCACGATGGGAGCATATACCATTGGGTTTTTCGTATTCTGGATACTCGGTGCGGCTTCGAGCGGCATCACGGTTTACTTTACCGTAACAAATTATAAAGCAGTTGCCTTAAACGATTCTTCGCTCCGAAAAAACTAACGACTGGCTTTAGCTTTGCAAACAGAAACCGATACTAAAACATCGCGTCAAAAAAAATCGGTTGAAGTTGAAGTCAACCAATCACTTTATGCCAAACATGAGAAGGTATATCCGCGTGAAGTACACGGATGGTTTGCCACCCTGCGCTTTACCGGTGTATTAGTACTACTCGGAATTTTTTA
>JAAEOZ010000629.1 GCA_024222685.1 Gammaproteobacteria bacterium
ATATCAATCTGAGTGCTCATGTTGGCTTAATAAACCTGTAGTAGAGTAAGTCCGTCTCTGATGAGGTGAGTATAGGGGGAATTCGGTGACAGTTAACTTATCTCGCGGTCATTTAAGTAAACTGTCACTCTATTTTTCTGGGTCAAACAAATCTCACTGGCTAGCCGAACAAACCTGTTTGGGCGAGGCTAAACCTCCTTGAAGGTTTCGTATATTCGCCTGAACTCCTCGATGTTTTCCTGCAAAATACTGCAACAATCGGGATCGAACAGGATACCGCTGTTGTCAGTGATGTAGCAAAACGAGTCGTCGAAGCTCCAGGCTTTTTTGTATGGACGCGGATGGCTTAGCGCATCGAGTACATCGGCAGTAGCAACGATACGGCCCTCGATGGGGATATCTTCACCTTTCAATTTTTTCGGGTAACCGCTGCCATCGTAGCGTTCATGATGGCATCCAATAATATTCTTTAGAATGTCAATATGAGACAGAGAGACCAGTTCGAACTCTCGCAATATGGAGTCAATGATATCGAGTCCGATGTCGACATGTGTTTTTATTGTGGCGTATTCGTCCTCAGTGAGCCTGCCCGGTTTCAAAAGAATATCGTCCGGGATACCGATTTTGCCGATATCATGCAACGGTGAGTACTGTAACAGATACTCGATAAACTCTTCGGACAGGTCATGTTGCGCGGATAATTTCTGTGCGAGCAAATGGGAGTAATGGGACATGCGGGTCAGGTGCAGGGCAGTTTCATTATCCCTGTGGTGTGTCAGGTTACGGGCCGTGTTGAGTGCGCCGCGCAATGTAAAAATAGGTGACAGCTCATTGATGAGCAAGGAAGTAACCAGCTCGGCATAAATATTGAGTGATTGGATGAGGAGCTCGTCAAAATATTTGGGTCGATCTGCGTCGAAAAACAGGAAGCCGATCAAATGGTCGTGTCCGTACATGGGTACTGTATAACTGGAGCGGAATCCTTCGTGTGCCAGCCACTGGGTGTGTGGAGACAGGGAATCCCGGATATTTTCCAGGTCTTCGATAACTCGGGTCTGATGGTTATCGGCCAGGGACTGCAATGAAGGTACTGCTGACAGTTTCGCACAGTAGTATCGAATGGGACTGTGATCAACCGTACTGTCTGCAAAGGTTTTCAGCAGATCACTTTCCTTGTCATAAATGGCGATCGCGAGTCGGCTCAGGCCTGGGAACGCGCACATGAGTTCACTATGCAAGCTCAGTATTTTGGCGCCAAGAATATCCTTCTCTGCTGGCATTTTAATTTAGTGTCCTGAAGAACCTGGGAAAAGTATAGGCTCGTTTTTTTGCCGAATCAATCGATGCCGGGTCCCCTGGTCGGGTTTCTCGAAGACTCTGACGCCCAATGCTCATTCCTGGAATTATCAGAATTCATTGCTTCAATAGCCGGAATTCAGGAGATCGACGCAACAGTGCCTGGAAAGTCCCCTTTTATTACCTTTATCCCGAGATTGCGACGTCGGAAAACCGAATGCTCGGCATTAACGCGGATCGACCTTCATTCCAGTTCTGTTGATTACCGATCA
>JAAEOZ010000630.1 GCA_024222685.1 Gammaproteobacteria bacterium
ATGAGGATTTTCCGGTAGCCGATGTCGATGACAAGCGGGAAATGGAATTCCTGAATCGTTAGCAATCATTTCTTTCGGTTCAATACCTGACTCTTCAGTGTGGGGCGGTCTACGCCCCGCATTCTCTATTAATTACCAACCACTGACCGCCGTGGCGTTGAAATCTCTCGCCCAGGATCTTAACGCCTGCGTCGGTTAATTCCTGTAAAGTGCAGCCTGGCTCGGCAAGATGAACCTGGTGGCGGATTTATACAATAAGTGCAATTCCCTTGGTAAATAGCTGGATCCACATATTTAGACGGATTGTTCTGGGCATAGGCATATATCTTAAGAAGAACTACATACTCCTGGTAATCTACCTACTCACACCCATCAATAGATTTCATTCCAACGCAAAAATCATTACTATTAGAGTAAATGCAAGAGGTAAACAATTATGCTGATGGTTTATATTTTAATAGCGACAGGTGCCATAGCGTTAATATTTCTGACACTTTGGCTTAGAGAACGTAAAAATGCACAAATGGAATATATCGCTTATGGATTAAGATCAGGTGATGACCATACCGAAAGTACCAAGACTAATATCACAATGATCGAGTCTGGTTTTCGTGAGGCTATGTCGAAACTGGAGGATATCGGTGAAGTGAAGCGAGATAAGGAAGGTCAGTGGGTATGGACAAAATCAGGAAAACCGGTCGGCGACATTTTAAACCATGGCAAAAAATGAAACGAATTGAACACATGAACAATTTGGAACCTGAATAACTACTCTGGAGGATCAGCATGAGTGCTGTTATTGACAGTAATAACGAGCCGATACTAATCAGAAATATCGAAAATGGGATCGCGCGGTTAACGCTTAATCGACCCGATCAATACAATGCATTGTCAAAGCAGCTATTAACCGAACTACAGACTCATCTCGATAGTATTTCCAGCGACGAATCGGTGCGGGTAGTGATTCTCAATGCAAACGGCAAGGCTTTTTGCGCCGGTCACGACCTCAAGGAAATGCGTAGTAGCGAAGACCGCGAATTTCACCAGGCATTGTTTCAGCAATGCGGGCAGATGATGCAAACTATAGCATCTATGCCCCAACCAGTTATTGCTCAGGTTAATGGCATAGCGACTGCTGCAGGTTGCCAACTGGTAGCACAATGCGATCTGGCGGTGGCTTCGGATATTTCTCGATTTGCGGTTTCAGGGATAAACGTCGGACTATTCTGTTCGACCCCCGCGGTACCGCTAAGTCGTAATATGCATCGAAAACAGGCGATGCAAATGTTGCTTACCGGTGATTTTATCGATGCAAAAACTGCGCGTGATTATGGTCTGATCAACCAGCTTACTTCTGTGGAGGATCTGGATGTTGAAACCAGTACTCTGGCAGAAAAGATTGCAGCCAAATCTCCGCTGGCTATTAGAATAGGCAAACCTATGTTTTATCAGCAATTAAATATGGGGCTGGATAAAGCTTATGATTATGCCGGAAATGCTATGGCATGCAATATGGATAGTGAAGATGCCCGCGAGGGTATAGACGCATTTATCGAAAAACGAAATCCGAACTGGCGTGGATGCTAGGGGTAAATCCGCATGAGTAGTACGAATATTTTCGAGCGTAACCTCGACAAAACCGAAGCCAACTACACAGCCTTATCGCCATTAACATTTCTTGAACGCGCCGCGTCGGTATATCCGCATAATCTGGCGGTTGTTCATGGCGATGTGAGAAATAGCTGGGCACAAACCTATAAACGCTGCCGACAACTGGCATCGGCTTTGCGATGCCGAGGTATTCAACCAGGGGATGCCGTCGCTACCATGTTACCGAATGTGCCCGCGATGGTCGAAGCTCATTTCGGTATTCCAATGGCCGGTATTGTTTTGCATGCATTGAATTATCGGCTAGATGCCGATGTGCTCGCTTTTATGCTACAGCATGGCGAAGCCAGGGCCATTCTGGTAGATCCTGAATATGCAGAATTGATCAAACATGCCCTGTCTAAATGGGAGAATAACCTGCTCGTCATCGATGTTGCAGATGCCGCTTTTGAAGGTGGCGAAGCTATTGGTGAAATTGAATATGAGGAGTTTCTACAGGAAGGTGATGTCAATTTCGCATGGTCTTTACCCGATGATGAATGGCAGGCGATCAGTCTGAACTATACATCCGGAACCACGGGTAACCCGAAAGGGGTTGTTTATCATCACCGCGGCGCTTACCTGAATGCAGTATCAAATGTGATGACCTGGAATATGGCCGCGCATCCGGTTTATCTGTGGACTTTACCCATGTTTCATTGCAATGGCTGGTGTTTTCCGTGGACGATTGCTGCAATGGCCGGTACTAATGTCTGCTTACGCGCAGTTCGTGATGAACCGATTTACCAGTTGATGAAAGCTGAGAAGGTGACTCATCTCTGCGGAGCACCAATCGTATTGAGCCTGATTGCTAATGCTTCCGACGAACTAAAGGCGGGTATTAATCACTCGGTTAATATAATGACCGCCGCGTCGGCGCCTCCACCAACCATACTCGAAGCCATGGCACGATTGAATTTCAATGTTACTCATGCATACGGCTTGACCGAGACTTACGGGCCGGCTGTGGTTTGTGCCTGGCATAGAGAATGGGATGAATTGCCGATTGTCGAGCAGGCGGCGTTTAAATCGCGACAGGGTGTACGTTACCCTATGTTAGAAGCGTTAATGGTCGCCGATTCTGAAACTCTGCAACCGGTCGAGAAAAATGGTGAAATGCTGGGTGAGATTTTCTTTAAAGGCAATATTGTCATGAAGGGTTATCTGAAAAACGCCGATGCGACCGAACAGGCACTGAATGGTGGCTGGTTTCATTCAGGTGACCTCGCGGTCTGGCATGAAGATGGTTATATCGAGATTAAAGATCGTTCCAAGGATGTGATCATTTCCGGGGGTGAGAATATTTCCAGTATCGAGGTAGAAAATATTATCTACCGACATCCGGCCGTGATGGAGGTGGCAGTGGTCGCCCGCAACGATGAAAAGTGGGGTGAAACGCCCTGCGCCTTCGTATCATTAAAAGAAGGCGAGCAGGTTAGCGAACAGGAAATTATCGAATACTGTAGAGATAACATGGCCAGGTTTAAGGTGCCTAAAAAGGTTGTATTCGGCCCACTTGCCAAGACTTCCACCGGCAAGGTGCAAAAATTTCTATTACGCAGCATAGCGAATGAATTAAGTGGCTGACAGTAATCAGCTAAGAAAAATCTTGCTGGAAAATAAGACACTGGCTGTGGTCGGCTTATCTGCAAACGATATGCGGCCGAGTTTTTTTGCCGCCAAATATATGCAGGATCATGGTTATCGAATTATTCCTGTGAACCCCAGATACGACGAAATTCTGGGTGAAAAATGTTATCCGGATTTGCTCTCGATACCCGAACCGGTCGATATTGTGGATTTGTTTCAACGCTCCGAGCGGGTGATGCCATTTGTAGAGCAGGCCATTGAAATCCGCGCTAAAGTAGTGTGGATGCAATTGGGAGTTATCAACCGGGATGCCGCAAGCTTAGCTGGCAGTGCCGGGCTCGAAGTTGTGATGGATAGATGTGTGAAGATTGAATATGCCCGCCTGTTCGGTGGCCTGAACTGGGTTGGTGTTGATACCAAAGTGATATCGGCGAAGCGTCCTTTATACGTTAATCACTGAGGTATAAATATGGCTGATCGAGATTTTGGAATAGAAACACTGTGTTTACATGCCGGGCAGATTCCTGATCCGGCCACTGGCGCGCGTGCCGTGCCGATCTACCAGACCAGTTCCTATGTGTTTGACAGCACCGACCACGCCGCCAGTCTTTTCAATCTGCAAACATTTGGTAATATTTACTCGCGATTGAATAACCCGACCAATGCTGTATTCGAGGAACGCATGGCTGCACTCGAAGGTGGCCGAGCAGCGCTTGCAGTGAGTTCTGGCCTGGCGGCGCAAGCTACGGCTCTGTTGACTATTATGCAAGCCGGTGATGAGTTTGTCTCGGCCAGCACATTATACGGTGGCACCTATTCACAATTTGATGTGACATTACGGCGTATGGGTATCAATGTACATTTCGTCGATTCGGATGATCCGGAAAATTTCCGCCTTGCCATTACCCCCAAAACCAGGGCGCTTTATGCCGAAACCATTGGCAATCCGCTGAACAATATTCTCGATATCGAAGCGGTTGCCAAAATTGCCCACGAAGCGGGGATACCAT
The DNA here is from genome assembly GCA_024222685.1 of Gammaproteobacteria bacterium. Taxonomy (GTDB): domain Bacteria; phylum Pseudomonadota; class Gammaproteobacteria. The sequence goes on from JAAEOZ010000630.1 coordinate 4,248, forward strand.
TAATCATCGATAATACTTTTGCCACGCCTTACCTGTGCAAGCCGGTTGATTTTGGAGCCGATATCATTACTCACTCTGCCACCAAGTTTATTGGTGGGCACGGCACTTCTATCGGTGGCGTGATTATTGAGTCGGGCAAGTTTGACTGGGCGAATGGTAATTTTGACTGTATGACCGAGCCATCGAAGGGCTATCATGGGGTTAATTTTTTCGAAACTTTCGGTGATTTTGCATTCACCATGAAGGCGCGTTGTGAGCCATTGAGAACTCTCGGGCCGAGTCTGAGTCCGTTTAATGCGTTTCTCCTGCTACAGGGGCTGGAAACACTACCAGTTCGTATGGACAGGCATTGCGAAAACGCACGAGGTGTCGCTAATTTTCTTAACGGACATGACAAAGTGAGTTGGGTGAATTTCACCGAATTCGAAGATAATCCCTATCATTCATTGTCAAAAAAGTATTTACCCAAAGGTGCTGGTTCTATTTTGAGTTTTGGTATTAAAGGTGGCAGCGAAGCCGGATCCCGGTTTATCGAAGCCGCACAGTTTTTAAGCCATCTGGCTAATGTCGGTGATGCCAAGACATTGATTATTCATCCGGCATCAACCACGCACCGACAACTTAGCGAAGAGCAGCAGGTAGCTGCGGGTGTATTACCCGATATGATCCGTATTTCCGTCGGTCTGGAAACGCTGGAAGATATTTTATGGGATCTGGATCAGGCGCTGGCAAAGACGGACGGCTAGCGCACGGTCACACAGGTGCAGTCGGCTATATGGCTGACTTTGTGCGATACACTGCCAAGTAACAGCCCGCCTAAATCACTCAGTCCTCGACTGCCCATTACAATCATATCCACTTTGTTTCCTTGAGCACATTGAATGATGTTGTGAGCTGGAGAACCATGATCAATGACAGTTTCAACGGTGACATGATCATGCTGGTCGACTATTTTTAATGCCGCTTCAATCACTTGCTTCCCAGCTTTTTCGACTTCTACTTCATCAAGTTCGAAAGCAAAACCTGCGGATCCCATAAACATCGCGTGTTCGTGTAAGGTCGTTTCTACGGTATGCTGAATCACAATGTTCGCGTTATACTTATCGGCAAGATTACAGGCGAACTCAAGCGCCTTTGCTGATTGCTTCGAACCGTCTACCGGGACCAGAATTTTCTCAATCATTGTCTTCTCCAGATAGTGGGAGTGCTCTAAGGCTAGCGCCTATCGAATAGTTACCATTGATACATATCAAATGAACAACAGAAATCGAAGTGGTACATATTATCCTCTGGCTCTATAAGTAGTCTCTATTTGGTGCTAAATAGGTTTAGCGTGATAGATACACTGAATCTGCCGGTAAATTATTATCGGTCACAAACATACAAGAAAGGAGGTTTTTAATGAAAAACAAAATCCTGGTAGCGGTGGATGGCAGTGAAACTGGTAATCGGGCCATTGCCTGCGCGGCGAAGGCTGCTTCTCAGTCGGGTGATGGCGTAGTACTTGCTTATGTAATCGAATGGTCACCCTATAGTTTTCATACGCCAGAGGAATTAGCAGAGCGGCATAAACGGCGAGAGTCAGAGATATCCAGAGCGGAGCAGTCAGTACTGACACCGCAAGCCGAGAAATTGAGGGCTGCTAATATCAATGTTGAAGCTGTTGTTCGACATGGTCATATCGGGGAAACATTGTCTGATATAGCCGATGAGTATGGGGTCAGTCAGGTTTATATTGGGCGTCGAGGCGAATCCAAGATACAAACCATATTATTTGGTAGTGTTACTGCCGCGCTGATTCAAACATCGTCGGTACCGGTTACGGTTGTGCCCTGATCAACTGATCTTTTATAACAAAATTATTAGTTAAAAACTCCCCATAATTGCCTGTGTGCCTGATTTTGATCGGGGCATAATAATGCTATTGGGGGTTACTACAATAACAATCTGGAGTTTTATTTATGAAACAAATAATTCTAAGTGTATTAATGCTGTTATTTTTCTCTGGTAGTGCATTTGCGGGAATTGATGAGTCTATTAATGCCGCAACAGCTCCGATCGCTGCTTTAGTCGGACAGATCGTCTTTTTTAAGATACCAGTGTTCGGCGCAAATTTACCTATCGTGGTTTTATGGTTAGTAGTCGGCGCGGTGTTCTTTACCTTTAAGATGGGCTTTATCAATCTAACTGGTTTCAAGCATGCTATCGAACTGGTTAGAGGTGACTGGAGCGACCCTAAGGGGCATGGTGAGGTTTCACACTTTCAGGCACTGGCAACCGCTGTTTCCGGTACTGTTGGGATTGGTAACATCGGTGGCGTCGCAGTTGCCGTAACAGTTGGTGGCGCAGGTGCAACTTTCTGGCTGATTCTTGCTGGCTTTCTTGGTATGTCTACCAAGTTTGTGGAATGTACACTGGGCGTTAAATACCGCAATGAAAACCCTGACGGTTCGGTATCAGGTGGCCCAATGTATTACCTTCGTAAAGGCTTCTCTGATCGAGGAATGGAAGGCTTTGGAAAGTTTATGGGTACTTTTTACGCCATAGGTATTTTTATAGGTGCTCTGGGCATAGGCAATATGTTTCAGTCGAATCAGGCTTATGTGCAGTTAAATACTGTTACAGGTGGCGCACTCGATGGGTACGGCTGGTTAGTTGGGTTGATCATGGCTGTAGTAGTATTTATGGTGATTGTCGGTGGTATAAAGTCAATCGCAAGAGTGACAGAGAAAATAGTTCCGTTTATGGCCGTTTTCTATTGTGTATTCGCTATCATCGTTATCATTATGAATGGTAGTGCAATTCCGCAGGCGATTGGTAATATTTTCAGCGGGGCATTTACCGGCGAAGGTGTTGCGGGTGGTGCGTTGGGCGCAATGATAATCGGTTTCCAACGTGCGGTATTTTCTAATGAAGCAGGTATCGGTTCTGCCTCGATAGCGCACTCTGCAGTTAGAACAAATGAACCCATAACAGAGGGTTATGTTTCCCTGCTTGAGCCATTTATAGATACCATAGTTATTTGTACCATAACCGCGTTGGTCATAGGTACATCGCAGGTTGCTGATCCGACATTTGCTGGAGAAGCTACAGGTGTAGCAATGACGTCGGCGGCTTTTGAAAGACAATTGAGCTGGTTCCCGATTCCTCTGGCTTTTGCAGCCGTGTTGTTTGCCTTCTCAACTATGATTTCATGGTCATATTACGGATTGAAAGGCTGGACTTATCTGTTTGGCGAAAGCCTGACCGGCCAGAATGTTTATAAAGTGATGTTCTGTGTGTTTGTTGCACTCGGTTGCATGGTGCAGCTAGGGCCAATTCTGGATATATCTGATGCACTGGTATTTCTGATTTGTGTGCCGAATATTCTTGGACTCTACTTCCTGTCTCCAATAATTAAAAGAGAGCTTGATTCATATCGGGATCGAATTGCGAGTGGTGAAATAAAGAAGTTCAAATAGCGATTTGCTATAAAAGCTAATCAGCAAGGCCCCGTCATTTTGGCGGGGGTTTTTGTTTTGGAGGTTATAGTATTGCTTCCTGTTGATTAGCTAGCTATTGCAATTATTATTGATCAACTGTATAGGTGACGATCAGGTAATTAAAACAGTAGTACAGAGTTAAGAGGGGGAATCTGTTGAAAACATCGTCACCCAATATTTTAATTATTCAGGCAGACCAGCTTAATCCCGCGATGCTGGGTGTTTATGGCAATTCGCTGGCGAAAACGCCACATATTGATTCGTTAGTTAATACCGGTGTTGTTTTTAATTCGGCCTATTGCAATTTCCCTCTTTGCGCGCCTTCTCGATTTTCGATGATGTCGGGCCAGCTCGCAT
>JAAEOZ010000631.1 GCA_024222685.1 Gammaproteobacteria bacterium
CTAATAATTTGCAATATTGGGAATATTAATTGCCTAAAATGAATATTAATTAGCAATAACACAAAATAATTTCGACAGATATACGATATATTACTCGTTGTGAGATCCACATCAAAATGGTCAGAATTTTTTTACCCATGCAGTACCAGGACCTAGGGGAGCAGGATCGACACCGTTCACAAGATAATTTGCAGATCAAATTAATTCGAGGATTACAAAATGGCAGGCAAACAGCAAACCCTGACACTGAATGGACAGGATTTTGCGATAGATGAACTCGTCACGGCCGGGCAAAATCCTGATATCCAGATTCAGATAAGGGAAAGCAACTGGAAGAAAATCGCGGAATGTAGAGCTTTGTGTGAAAAATGGGCTAATGAGGAGACGGTAATCTATGGTGTTAACACCAGCTGCGGGGGTTTGGTCAACTACCTTTTACCAAAGGAAAACGATCATGAATTTCAGCAAAACCTGATCCGCAGTATTACCACCCAGGTCGGTGAATTTCTACCCGATGAAATCGTACGGATGACCATGATAGCCCGCGTAAATTCGCTGTGTCGCGGCTATTCCGCGATTAAACCGGAAAACCTGAAAATTTATCTGCAGATGATCAACAAGGGAGTGCTGCCCTGTATTCCCGAGAAAGGTTCGCTGGGTTCCAGTGGTGATCTGGGGCCACTCGGTTGTATCGCATGTGTTGCTATCGGGGAATGGAAAGCGCGTTATCAGGGCGAGGTGATGAGCGGAAAAGAGGCCATGCAAAAAGCGGGTATTCCGCTGATGATACTCAACGCCAAGGAGGGTTTGTCGCTGATTAACGGTACTTCCTGCATGGTGGGACTGGGCAGTGCGAATCTGTACAACGC
>JAAEOZ010000632.1 GCA_024222685.1 Gammaproteobacteria bacterium
ATAGATCGACTGATCGTCATCACCGACTACGGTCAATTTTTGCCGTAGGCCGCATAAAAGATTAATCAGCTCGTATTGACTGGTGTTGGTATCCTGATATTCGTCAACCAGCATGTAATGAATCTTGCCACGCCATTTAAGCAATTTATCGCTATGTTGACGAAATAACATTACAGGCAGCATGATTAAGTCGTCAAAATCCATAGAGTTACAGGCCTGCAAATGTTGCTGGTATCTTGCATAGACTGAAGATTGTACTTGTTGTAATGGGCTTTCGGCTGTCGCCTGGGCCACGTCAAAATCAACAAATTCATTTTTCCATCGACTAATTTGATACATAGTCTGTTTAATAAAAGTGGAATCTTCATCATGTTCTGTACGATGTAAAAGTTCACCTATGCACGACTCGACATCGCGTGCATCGAGAATGCTGAATCCTTTACGATAACCGAGCGTGGGGTATTCAGTCTGTAGAATTTTTAGTCCCAATGTGTGAAAGGTTGAAATCCCCAACCCGGTTGATTTTTTTTTACCTAGTAAGGCCGTAGTTCGCTGCTTCATTTCCCGGGCAGCTTTGTTAGTAAAAGTTACAGCACGGATGAAGGAGGGCTGGTAACCCGCATTTTCAATCAAATAGGCAATTTTGCAGGTAATGACCCGCGTTTTACCACTACCGGCGCCTGCCAGTACCAGACAGGGCTTATCGATGCAGGCTACTGCCTGACGCTGGGAGGTATTGAGGTCTTGCAGGTTCATGGTAGATACTTTATCTTGCGTTCAGTTTTTTATTTCAGTTTCGGTTTTATATCCGCATTTAACCATTAAGGCTTTCGAATACGACAGTATGACAATACTTACAATTGATGCAGCAGGGTGGTTACAGACAGCGGAGGTAGTGCGATCGCCAAATTATGACATGAGGCCGAAAAAATCCAAAATCAAATTGATCGTTATTCATGGTATCAGTTTACCACCCGGCGAGTTCGGCGGGGGGTATATTCAACATTTTTTCTGCAATCAACTGGATGCGAATCAACATGAATTTTTTATTGAGATAGTGGATATGTGTGTTTCAGCGCATTGCCTGATCGAGCGCAATGGCCACATAGTTCAGTTTGTATCTTTTCTTGATCGTGCCTGGCATGCGGGTGCATCGAGCTGGCATGGGGAGCAGGCCTGCAATGACTATTCGATTGGAATCGAGCTTGAAGGCACTGATATTTTCGCTTATTCGGATTCTCAGTATCATCAACTCTGTTCACTTATTAAAACACTGAGTAGTCATTTTCCAGCTGTTGAACCGGATTCAGTGTGTGGACATAGCGACATTGCACCAGGCCGCAAGACTGACCCTGGCCCGTCTTTTGACTGGTCGCGTTTACGAAAGTTACTGGAGTAGTAGATGCTTGCTTTGAGCCTTTTTCTAGCACTTGTTATTGACAGGATAGCACCAGCACTTCAGGGTTATCGAGAGGGTTATCAATTGCAAAACTATACGGCCTGGCTATTAAAGCAGCCGTTATTCACATTGGTTCCACCGCGTTTACTGCCTTATTTTCTAATCATGCCGCCCCTGATATTAGTTATTGTTCTCGGCAATTTTGCACGATTTTCGGGCTTTTTTGAGCTGGGATTTAATATATTTATTGCCTTTATCTGTCTTCGACCTCAGGTTCTGAACGAAGAGGTTGATGATGCTATCAAGGCATTGGAATCATCCGACTCATACCTTCAGCTCGATATCGATAAGATATTCTTTTATACAAATCGAAACCTTTTTAGTGTGGTATTCTGGATGGTTGTTGCTGGTCCGATTTGGGCAGTCGGCTATCGGTTACTGGATAATATGCTTACTATCAGTGAAATACCGGAAAGGGAGAAATGGCAGATTGATGTTTATAGAATTGTCTCCTGGATAGAATGGTTGTCGGCTTTGATTAGTAGTTATGTGTTTATGTTATGCGGTAATTTCGAAGCCGGAATAAAAGCTTCACGTAACATTTCTTTGTTAGCTGGCGATATTGGTGAATTGAACGAAACCAGGTTGCGAAAAACAGGTTTGGCGGTAGTTCAGGCTAGCACTACTGAGGCAGGGTATTTAACAGCCGATACCCTACGGCGAAGCCGAGGAATGTTATTACGCACCTTAGTTGTATGGCTAATGTTAGCCGGACTAGTTGACTACTGGCTATAATATTTACTTTTATCAGGGACTCCAATGACAGAAAACCAGAATCCATTTGTTAAAGTTGCGCTTGAGGCGACAAGAGCCGGAGAGGAAGTAATTCGTTATTATTACAATAATAATGTCAAAGTTACGATGAAAGAGGACTATACGCCAGTTACAGTTGCAGATATCGAAACCGAGCATAAGATACGAGAAGTGATTTTGGGAGCTTTTCCGGATCATGGGTTTTATGGTGAAGAGACAGGTATGACAAATACCGATGCGGAGTATGTCTGGCTTATTGATCCAATAGATGGCACCAAGAGTTTTATCAGACAATATCCCTTTTTCTCTACCCAAATCGCTTTAATGCATCGGGGAGAGCTTGTGGTAGGGGTGTCGAATGGTGTCATGTTTAGCGAATGTGCCTGGGCCAGTCGCGGCGAAGGCGCGTTTATCAATGGTGCTCCGCTTGAGGTTAGCAATATCGATGCACTCCGTGATGCTGCTTTGTCTATAGGGAATATCACCAGTCTGGCAAACAATACAGAGGGGTGGCGAGGATTAGGCAATCTGGCTCAACAGGTGAATCGAACTCGTGGTTATGGTGATTTTTATCACTATCATTTGCTGGCAGCAGGTAAGATAGAGATTGTGGTTGAATCCGACGTTAATATTCTGGATATAGCCGCTTTATCGGTAATCGTAGAAGAGTCGGGAGGTTGCTTTACCGATCTTGATGGTAGAAAACCGGGACTTCAAACCCGCTCGGTTCTGGCAACCAATAGTCGATCTATGTATGACAGGGTGTCGAAAATCCTGGCTTAGGATAGAGTATGTGGTAACGGAACCCACTGATCGTTTACATATCCTTCCAGTGGGCGGTACCGCTTTTTATAACTCATTTTACTACATTCTCTGATCCAGTATCCCAGATAAAGATAGTCAAGTTCCCGTGTACGGGCGAGCTCTATCTGGCTGAGAATAGCAAAGTGTCCGAGACTGCGGGAATCGAAGTCAGGATCGAAAAAGGTATAAACAGCCGATAAGCCGGTGCTCATTAAATCGGAGGCAGCAACCGCGATCAGGCGGTGACCGAGGCGAAACTCAAAAAAAACCGTTTCCGTCCAGTCACATATGAGAAAGCGATGATAGTCAGACTTACTCGGATTAGCCATGCTTCCATCTCCGTGTCGAGCATTAATATACTTTTGATAAAGCTCAAAATGCTTCTCTCGGAACTTGCCCCGGATTCCGACAATACTGATATCCGCGTTGCGCTTCATAATTCGAAGTTCGTTACGGCTTGATCGATGCTGTTTTATCGGGACACGTACCGAAATGCACTCTCGGCAATTCGGGCAGTGCGGTCGATATATATAGCCACCAGAGCGTCTGAAACCGTGTTGAATCAGATCGTTATAGGTAGACATGTCCATATCTGTATGCGGATTCGCAAAGGCGCTGATAGCCTTTCTGTTAGCCAGATAGCTACAGGCTTCGGGAGTTGAAGCGAAGAAATTAAGTTTGACGTGATCGTTCATCATAATCCAGTTGGATAAGCAGCGAATCTCCTTTTTACGGTTAACTGTATTGTAGACTGGAATCCAGCAGTTGCCGAAATAAAACCTGAGATAAACAGGCTTTTGTTAAAAAGCAGGTACTACCAATATGAATTAGTTCAAATATCGAAAAATGATCGGGTGGTAGATAGACAATTAGCCGCCACTACTTCTAATGGTTCCTTTCTATGTTGGGCTATGTTTTCGATAATATGTGGCAGGTAGGCTGGTTCATTTATACGGCTTTTCGGCCTGGGGTGTATTGTTCTGGGTAACAGATATGGTGCGTCAGTTTCAGCCATTAACCTGTTAGCAGGTATGTATTTAACCAGTTGCTGTAGTTCAGTTCCCCTGCGCTCGTCGCATATCCAGCCGGTTACCCCGATATGGCAATCGAGATCCAGATAGTCGTAGAGAGCTGCTTTATTATCTGTAAAACAATGAACTACGATTTGTTTGAGATTCTGTCGATATTGTCGAATGATATCGACAAAGGTGTCATGGGCATCGCGCTGGTGGGTAAATACCGGCTTCTGGATCAACCTGGCGAGTATTAGTTGATGGTGAAATACTTCTATCTGGATGTCTCTTGGTGAATAATTTCTATTGAAGTCCAGGCCGGACTCTCCGATAGCACGCACGCAATCCATTTCTGCAAGAGACTTTATTAGCGCTTCACTATTTTGCTGCCATTCGCTGGCATGGTGCGGGTGAACTCCACTGGTACAGAATAATTGTTGTGGAAAGCGTTTACACAACTCGACAGCTTGTTGACTTTCTTCGATGCTGGTGCCTGTGACAATTAACTGTGTAACCTGATTTGCTGATGCACGCTGTAAGACGCCTTCCAGGTCCCGCATGAGGCTGCTATTCGTCAGGTTAACGCCTATATCTATGTATCGGCTCATTGGCGAATTCCGGTGCCCCTGTTCAATAAAAGCAGTGCTATGGCAAACAGAATGATTATAAAACTGATAATGACCGATGTAGCTATGCCGATAGTCAAATCACTAACGCCTCGAAATCCGAATCGAAAGCTGTCGACCATATACAATATCGGATTGATCAGTGAAACCTGTTGCCAGAATTCCGGTAGAAGCTTAATTGAATAAAATATTCCACCCAGATAGGTTAAAGGTGTTAATACGAACGTTGGCACGATACTGACATCATCAAAACTATTGGCAAATACACCGTTAATAAGCCCAGCGAGGGAAAACAGGAATGAAGTCAAAAATGCCACAGCTAAGACCACCAGGGGTTGATGAATCGTAAATTCGGTAAATAGTAATGAAACCAGAGTAACTGCAATACCGACACAACAACCCCGGGCAATTCCACCGGTGACATACCCCAGGACGATGATAATATTTGGAATTGGAGCGATCAGCATTTCTTCGATATGATGAGAATATTTGGCACCATAAAATGATGAAACAACATTAGCGTAAGAGTTAGTTATGATCGACATCATTACCAGTCCGGGCATAATGAAGTCGATGTATCGCATGCCGTCCATATCACCGATTCGGCTACCGATCAGGTTTCCAAAAATAACGAAATATAAACCTACCATTACCACTGGTGGTACGATTGTCTGAACCCAGATGCGCATAAACCTCAATATTTCACGGCGAGCAATCGTAATATAAGCAACCCAGTATTTAGACCACATGAATAGCCTCCTGCTGCTTAGCGGTAATCCGTACGAAAAGCTCTTCCAGCCGATTGACTTTGTTTCGCATTCGATTAACAACAATTCCAAGCGTATCGAATTGACGTATAACATCGTTTAATGAACAGGTTTCCGGTACTTCAACCTCCAGTGTGTGACTATCGAGTAACACAGTTTGTAGGCAGTCCTTGAGTACAGGCGGTGCGTCAATGTCTGACTCGAGATAAAAGACAAATGTCTCACTGTTGAGGGTTTTCAATAACGACTTCATGCCGCTGTTCTGAATGATATTACCTTCGTCGATGATGGCGATGTTGCGGCACATGCGTTCGGCTTCTTCCAGATAGTGTGTGGTTAAAATAATTGTGGTTCCCTGTTGGTTAATTTCCTCCATGAATTCCCACATGGAGCGGCGCAATTCAATATCGACCCCTGCTGTGGGTTCGTCGAGAATTAAAAGCCGCGGCTTGTGTATAAGCGCGCGAGCAATCATCAGGCGCCGTTTCATGCCACCTGAAAGATTTCGGGCCTGTTGAAAACGATGTGGCCACAACCCAAGTGTCCTGAGATAGTAATCAGCTTGCTGTTGCGCAGTTTTCAGAGATACGCCGTAAAACCCACCCTGATTGGTAATAATCTCGTTAACCGGTTCAAATGAATTGAAATTAAACTCCTGAGGTACTGAGCCGAGTAGAGATTTTGCCTGAATTAATTCTTCATCAATTGAATGACCAAAAACACTTACCTGGCCAGAGGTTTTATTGACTAATGAAGTCACTATGCCTATGCAGGTTGATTTGCCCGCTCCATTTGGCCCCAGCAAAGCAAAGAAATCACCTGTTTCGACGGTAAGATTAATGCCTTTTAATGCCTGCATTCCATTGGCATAAGTTTTATGTAGCTGGGTAATATCTAGCGCGTGCATGGATTGATTCGAGACCTTAATCAGCGCACAAGCTTAGGCATTCGTGATTAAAATGCAAGATGGATTATCAAATGTCGCCATAAAGAAATTAAGCTGTGCTATAAACAGAGTAGACAATGTTTGTTGAATACTGAGTTAATCCATGGAACATAAGCTTGCCTCACTGTATGTAGTATTAATCGAGCCTTCTCGAGCGCAAAGCAAAATTGTTATCCAGCAGTTTGAG
>JAAEOZ010000633.1 GCA_024222685.1 Gammaproteobacteria bacterium
GAATTACCCACACTACCTTATGCCCTGGATGCTCTGGAGCCTCATATATCTCGTGAAACTCTCGAGTTTCATTATGGCAAGCACCATCAAACGTACGCGACTAATTTGAATAATCTGGTTACAGGTTCTGAATTTGAAGACAGCTTACTGGAAGATATAGTTAAGACATCAAGTGGTGGCATTTTTAATAATGCCGCTCAGGTATGGAATCATAGCTTCTACTGGAATTGTTTAAGTCCAGATGGAGGCGGTTTGCCGGATGGTAGACTTGCCGAAGCAATTACAGAAAAATTTGGCTCATTTGATGAATTCAAAACTGCTTTTGCTCAAACCTGTATCACTACTTTTGGATCGGGATGGGGCTGGCTTGTGTCGAATGCCGATGGCAGCCTGGAGCTTGTCAGCACGAGTAATGCTCAAACCCCGCTTACAGCCGGGCAGACTCCGCTACTAACCTGCGATGTCTGGGAGCATGCTTACTATATTGATTATAGAAATGCGCGTCCCCAGTATCTGGAAGCATTCTGGAATTTGGTCAACTGGGATTTTGTTGCAGAAAATTTTGCTAAATAGCACCAGTAGAAAGTTACTTAATGCATCTCTGATCAAGTTAATAGTGGTGTCATTGCGAGCGCAGCGTAGCAACCTATAAGTAATCGACTGGCAAAGAAAAGATTGCCGCGCTGCGCTTGCAATGACCTGTTAATCAGTGAAAGAAAAGAAGAAAATTATCGCGGCTAAGGTTATCTTTGTAGACATGGGGTATAAAAGCCAGGCCTGCCCCTTTTTTACTCTTAAACTCTATTCCGCAATAGCATAGCTATACCAAATTTGAGTAGGCGACGATGTATCTTTACGATCTATCCAGACTATATGTAGCCCACCGTTGTTGTCCAGTGATACCGAGGCATGTGATTGCTCACCCGGACCGGTCGCCACCACGGGTGAATAATCACTATCCCACTCATCATCATCGTTATAGCTACTCAGCCAGATATCCAGGTCGCCATTTCTGA
>JAAEOZ010000634.1 GCA_024222685.1 Gammaproteobacteria bacterium
GTATTGGTAAAGAGCACTTCTTGCTGTTCAGGGCTCATCAGTCGGAAAAGTAAACCGGGCTGTGTGTAGTAATCGTCGTCATCACGATGGTTCCAATGGTCGGCAGCCCCATCCAGACTGAGAGGTGGTTCTGAAAATTCTGGCTGCTGTTCCCATTCACCGTAGCTGTTAGGCTCATAGCCGAGAGTGCTGCCATGGTTGCCGTCGACTCGCATGGCGCCATCGCGGTGATAACTGTGGAAGGGACAGCGCGAGGCGTTAACCGGAATCAGGTGGTGATTTACGCCAAGCCGATAACGCTGGGCATCACCGTATGCAAACAGACGTCCCTGCAACATCCTGTCGGGAGAGAAACCTATACCGGGCACGACGCTGGCAGGGTTGAAAGCGGACTGTTCAACTTCGGCAAAATAGTTTTCCGGATTCCGATTTAACTCTAAAACACCCACATTAATCATTGGGTAATCTTTGTGAGGCCACACTTTTGTCAGATCAAATGGATTAAAATTACATTTTTTTGATTCGTCTTCAGACATTACCTGGATCTTCATATCCCATTTAGGATATTCACCGTTATCAATGCTTTCCAGTAAATCACGCTGATGATTTTCTCTGTCCTTAGCTATTATTGCTTCAGCTTCTTGGTTAGTTAAACATTTAATTCCCTGTTGTGTCTTAAGATGAAACTTAACCCAAACTCGTTCATTTTTATCATTGATAAGACTGAATGTATGGCTGCCATAACCATTCATATGGCGATAGGAGTATGGAATGCCACGTTCAC
>JAAEOZ010000635.1 GCA_024222685.1 Gammaproteobacteria bacterium
CGATTTTGCACCGGTTAGCTGGGACAGAGCTTTCGATATCATGGCAGAAAAGTTTAAAGCTGCACTTAAACATGACCTTAAAGCCAACAAGGGAAAGTCACCCGATCAAATCGTTTCTACAGTCGGCATGTTCGGTTCCGGACAATGGACCGTCTGGGAAGGCTACGCAGCTTCCAAATTATATAAAGCAGGTTTTCGTTCAAATAATATCGACCCGAATGCGCGACATTGCATGGCCTCTGCAGTCGGCGCATTTATCCGTGGTTTTGGTTCGGATGAACCGATGGGCTGTTATGATGATCTGGAACACGCAGATGCCTTTGTACTGTGGGGTTCTAACATGGCGGAAATGCACCCTATCCTGTGGTCCCGGCTTACTGATACGCGACTCAGCAAGGAAAACTGCGAAGTTCATGTACTGTCGACTTTCGAGCATCGCTGTTTCGACCTGGGCGACAATAATATGGTGTTCACACCACAGACTGACCTCGCAATTCTAAATTATATTGCCAACTACATTATTCAAAACAAAGCTTACAATCAGGACTTTGTTGACAAGCATGTCAATTTCACCAAAACACCAACTGACATCGGCTACGGTCTTCGACCCGAGCATCCCTTACAACAACAGGCAAAAAATGCCAATAAGGGCAAATTAAGCAAAATCAGTTTTGACGAGTACGCCAAATCCGTTGAGGCCTATACGCTTGAATATACCGCTGAATTATCCGGAGTTCCTGCAAAAAAACTGTTAAAACTCGCCAAACTCTATGCGGATCCGAACAAAAAAATCACTTCCTTCTGGACCATGGGCTTCAATCAGCATACCCGTGGCGTCTGGGTAAATGGACTGGTTTATAACGTACATCTGCTAATGGGCAAAATATCAGAACCTGGTAATAGTCCTTTTTCGCTCACAGGCCAGCCTTCCGCCTGCGGCACTGCACGTGAAGTTGGTACTTTCGCGCACCGACTACCCGCAGACTACGTTGTCTTCAAGAAACCGCACCGCGACCTTGCAGAAAAAATCTGGAATTTACCTGAAGGAACACTGCCAGGTAAAAAAGGCTATCACGCCGTGTTACAGAATCGCATGTTAAAGGACGGCAAGTTGAATGCCTACTGGGTACAGTGCAATAACAACATGCAGGCAGCGGCTAATATGAACGAGGAAGGTTTCCCTGGTTACCGCAACCCGAAAAACTTTATAGTCGTGTCAGACCCTTACCCAACGGTTACTGCCATTGCTGCCGATCTCATATTACCCACTGCCATGTGGACCGAGAAAGAAGGCGCATATGGCAATGCCGAACGGCGCACACAGTTCTGGCGCCAGCAGGTCAACGCGCCGGGCGAATCAAAGTCGGACCTCTGGCAGCTGGTTGAGTTCTCAAAACGCTTCAAGGTTGAAGAAGCCTGGCCTGAGGAAGTTATTGCGAAGCAGCCCGAAGTGCGCGGAAAAACACTATATGAAATATTGTTTGCTAACGGACAGGTCGATCAGTTTGGCAAACAAACCGTTACCGATAGCGATGGTCACGAATACGCAAACCAGGAAATGGATGAATTCGGCTTTTATATTCAGAAAGGCCTGTTCGAAGAGTATCGCAGATTTCAGTTTGAAGGCCCGAAAAAAGGACATGAGCTGGCACACTTTGATGTTTACCACCAGACACGCGGTTTACGCTGGCCGGTAATCGATGGCAAGGAAACACTGTGGCGCTATCGTGAGGGTTATGATCCATTTGTCAAAAACGGAGAAGAGGTCAATTTCTACGGTAAACCGGACGGAAGAGCTAATATCATTACCGCCCCTTATGAGCCTCCCGCTGAAAGCCCTGATGAGGAGTTCGATCTCTGGCTGAGTACCGGACGTGTGCTCGAACACTGGCATTCCGGCTCTATGACCCGCCGTGTTCCTGAACTTTACCGTGCCTTTCCGGATGCAGTGATATTCATGCACCCCGATGACGCTAAGGCCCGTGGTCTGCGGCGTGGGCTTGCCGCCAAAGTAATTAGCCGACGCGGTGAGATGGAGGCACGGGTCGAAACACGTGGTCGAAATCGTGTACCTAAAGGCCTGATCTTTGTACCCTGGTTCGATGCAAGCCGTTTAATTAACAAGGTCACGCTGGATGCAACCGATCCGCTTTCCAAGGAAACTGACTTCAAGAAGTGTGCGGTTAAGGTAGTCAAGGCCTGAGGCCTTTGTAACATGCTACAAAAGACTGCAATATTTCCTGATCGGCGTCGGTTCATAAAAGACGCGTCACGATCGGTCGGTATTGTCACGCTACTGGCAATGGGACTCGGTATTTATTCCCGACAGTCCCATTCGCTCCCTGCCGAGACATTGCGTCCCCCTGGTGCGTTGACAGAAAGTGAATTTGTCAACGCCTGCCTGCGTTGCGGTCTTTGCGTACGCGAATGCCCATTCGATATTCTCAGTCTTGCCGGATTGGGAGAAAACATCACTCCCGGAACACCCTATTTCAGTGCTCGCCAAATTCCCTGCGAAATGTGCGACGACATACCCTGCGTGATCGCTTGCCCTTCCGGTGCCCTAGATCATGCTTTATCCAGCATAGAGGACGCTCGGATGGGTCTGGCGGTATTGTTCGATCAGAAAAAATGTCTCAATTTTCAGGGTCTACGCTGCGATGTCTGTTATCGAGTATGCCCTTTAATTAACAAAGCCATCACGCTGCAACACCGTTCTAACGAACGTAGTGAAAAACATGCCCTGTTCATTCCAACGATTGATCCAGAGCACTGCACCGGCTGTGGTAAATGCGAACATGCCTGCGTACTCGAAAGTGCTGCAATTCAGGTTTTCCCGCTAACTCTGGTTAGTGGAAAACCGGACCAGCATTATCTTTTTGGATGGGAAGAGAAGAATCGGCATGGTGGTAGCCTTGTCAGCCCTGACATCGAGCACCGATTTAATCTGCCCAGTGGTCAGAGTTATGATTACGACAAAAAAGGATTGATTTTTCATAACAGGGAGAACCTGCAATGATGCGGGATAACCGTCCCGGTAGCGATGCCATTGCAGGCAAGGGCTGGATACGAGCCCACCGCTGGTTGATGCTGCGTCGCTTCAGTCAGATTTCGATACTGGCTTTGTTCCTTGTTGGCCCATGGTTTGGCTGGTGGATTGTTAGCGGAAACCTGAGTTCAAGTCTGACACTGGATATCTTACCACTGACCGATCCTTTTGTTCTGATTCAGACAATTGTCGCCGGTCACTTGCCGGAAGCAACCGCTATAACCGGCGCTGTTATTGTTATCGCCTTTTATCTGACGATTGGCGGACGTTTGTTTTGTTCCTGGGTTTGTCCAGTCAACATAATTACTGACGCAGCATTCTGGATTCGTGAAAAATTGTCCCTCGGAAGTGCTTCGAGCCTGTCAAGAAAAACTCGATACTGGCTACTGGCAGGCGTTCTGTTACTAACATTTTTACAGGCCCAGGTTGTCTGGGAATTGGTCAACCCGGTTTCAATGTTTCATCGCAGCCTCATTTTTAGTGGCGGCCTGGCCTGGATAATTCTGCTGGCAGTTTTTCTGTTTGATCTTTTAGTTACTCGTAGAGGTTGGTGTAGTCATCTTTGTCCGATGGGTGCCTTTTACAGTCTGTTGGGAACCCATAGCCTGGTCAGGGTACGTGCCGACAACCGCAGTGCCTGTAACGATTGTCTGGATTGCTACCGGGTATGTCCGGAGCAACAGGTGTTAGCGCCTGCTTTGAAAGGGGCTGACAAAGGCATAGGGCCTGTTATCAATTCTGCCAACTGTACTAATTGCGGCCGATGTATTGATGTCTGCGCCCCTGACGTTTTTCATTTTGGTTTACGTTTTGGTAGTAAAAATTCGATCGGCCACGCCGATCATCCTAATCATTCTTCTGGAGTAGAGGTCTTATGATGATTCAAAAACTGTCAATAATGGTTGTATTGCTCGCTTTCTCAGCTTATGACTTACCAATCGCTACTGCCGATGAAGTAGTTTCACTAAGAGGATCGATCGAAATCGATCAAAACGCCAATGCACCTACGATTAAACGATATAACAAAGATGAAGAACCTATTGCTCGGGACTATATCCAGCAACCTCCGCTGATTCCTCATGCAATTGCCAAATATCGAATCAACCTGAAGTCTAACAAATGCCTGAGTTGCCATAGCTGGAAAAACTACCGCCAATACAGTGCAACCAAAATCAGTCAGACGCATTTCGAAGACCGTGACGACCAGGTACTGGCTAATGTCTCAGCAAGACGTTATTTCTGTACACAATGTCATGTACCCCAGGTCGACGCAAAACCGCTGGTTGAGAACGATTTCAAACCGATCACTGCAATTTCTGGTGAATAAACTAATCAGCCAATCGAATAGTGAGAATAAGACATGACTAACAATAATAGCTCTCTTTTAGGCCGTATCTGGGCTGTTCTCAAGCAACCAACGGCAAAGTATTCACTCGGTACGCTACTTTTTGGTGGCTTTTTCATAGGTATCATATTCTGGGGCGGTTTCAATACTGCAATGGAAATGACCAACACCGAAGAATTCTGTATATCCTGCCACGAGATGCGAACCAATGTATTTGAGGAATACAAGGAAACGATTCACTACACAAATCGTACCGGTGTTCGAGCAACCTGCCCTGACTGTCACGTTCCAAAAGAATGGAACCACAAGGTTGTACGTAAAATTCAGGCTTCAAACGAACTGTTACACAAAGCCCTGGGCACGATAAGTACCCGTGAGAAATTTGAAGCCAAACGTCTGCAACTGGCACAGAATGTCTGGAAAGCGATGAAAAAAACAGACTCTAGGGAATGTCGAAACTGCCACGACTATGATTCAATGGACTTCGTTGAACAGGGCCGTCGTGCTATCAAGCAACATTCCGAAGGGCTTGATTCAGATAAAACCTGTATTGATTGTCACAAAGGTATCGCTCATGAACTACCAGATATGCGCGAGATAGATTCTACTTCTGTGGTTGGGGGGAATTGATAAAGTTATTTACCCTGGGATCATTATTTCAGGGAGGGGCAGAAGCGCCACTACCATTTATAAAATGCAAATCCGGCTCCGCCAGATCAGCTACGGGTATGCCGTCGGGGTAGCCCGTAGCACTGTAACCACTTACTCGAATCGCAGCCTGTAGGTAGCGCGAGATATTTCGAAGTATCAGACCATCGCCCTGGCCACAAGCGGTAAAGATAAGCTGACCAGTTGGGCACATAGCGGCCTTTAATCCATCGAGCAAGCGCTTTGCCCTCTGTGTCTTTGGCGCCCCTGTTGCGTCAAATTCAGCTCTAGCCAGAGTGTCACTCCCCATCTTTATCTCTTTCCCATTACCGTGACTCATGATTTCGAGTCTCTCAAAACAGGCGCCTTCATCTACTGCATCATTCAGCGTATTCGACACAAGGTCTGAAATCGATGACGCATAGTTGGTTCGTGAAGCAGTCACGAAACCAGGCCACCACGCCACCAGACCAACCAGTGCTTCAGCGCCATTCACGCGCATCCACACCGTCATACGACGCCGTGATCGCGGGCTTCTGGGTGGAACCGACCTGACGATATCGCTTATTAATGTGGGAGTTGTTATCAGATCAGATAATCCGGGTTGTTTGTCGACAAGCTCCAGCCTGGCAAGGTCGCGAATCACCTGTCGAGCAGCATTCTCCGGATCCGACTCCAGTTCAAATGCATGAACGCCTATCTGAACAAAAAACAGTCCCGCACCGCCATAGTAAAGTGTATCGCCATCTTCATTTGCAGTAGTGGCATGCTGGCTCCATTCCTCAATAGGCAGCACCTGCGTCTGTATTCGCACACCAACGGCAGCTAAATCTTCAACAATCATTAAAAAGGCTGCGGTCTCGGGCAGCTCAGCAAATGGTACAGAGATTTTAAGTTGTAATTCCGGTGTGTAACCTGCCTCGCTTAACAACTGCCTGGCCCGTTCCGGATCGTAGGATGGCAAATCGAAATCACGCTCGTCATCTCCTCGACCCGGTTCAACCAGCGCCCGAAGCTTTTTCCTGTCAACAGCATGATTGAGGCCAATGCGAACACGGTGGTCGAACAACGGTCTCGGTGATTGACGGTTATTTGATCGCCTGAAAATTAGTCGTATTAAAATAATTGCTACGACAGCAAATACAGCGAATGCAATGAAGTTTGTCATTTGATAAATCCAGTGTAAACCCGATTAAGAATCAATCTATTACATTAAAATCCACCACATCTGCCCTTCAACCCAATTGACAGGGCCATCAATTACAGCATCACCGGTCAGATAGCCCTCAATCAATTCGATCCATTTCTGACACGATTCGGCTCGAGAGTATACGAAAACCAAAGATAAACCAATACAGCCAGCAATATTACTGGTTGCTATTTTTTAGCTGCAGCAATCGGTTATATTGAGTAGGTTTACGGCTACGAGGTTTGTTTTTTATAACGCGCTGAAATAGCAGATAGATTGCAATTACGGCATAGATACCAGCTTCAAGATAATCCGCCTTAACCAGCAATACAAAATGCAACACCGCAAGGATTGTCACCAGGTAAGTCAGTTTGTGTAAACTTTTCCAACGCTTACCCAGCTTACGTATCATTACCCGGTTTGAGGTTACAGCTAACGGTATCAAAGACACAAATGCGCTAAACCCGAGCGTGATGTAAGGACGGTCGATTATATCTTCAAGCATGTCGGGGAAATTCAGCGAATGATCGGCTACAAACCAGACAAGAAAATGACAGCAGGCATAGAAAAACACGTAAAGTCCGAGCATACGCCGGAATCTAATGATTGTACCATCACCAATCCAGTGACAAATTGGAGAAACCGCCAAAGTGATCAATAAAAAGCGTAGCGCCCATTCGCCGGTTTCATGGGTAATAGCCTCAACAGGGTTAGCACCGAGATCCCCGGTAAAGCCCCGCAAAATTAACAAGGCCAGAGGCACAAGGCACAGGGCAAAAAGAACCGGTTTGGCAAAGGGCGATTTTAATGACTGGATAAGCAACATAGTTAGTAATTAGCTCGCAGGTCCATGCCATCGTACATGCCAGCTACTTCTTCTTCGTAGCCGTTAAACATCATTGTTTCACGCTTAAAGAGGTCACCGATTCGACGTTCTTTTTTTTGTGACCAACGAGGATGATTTACTTCAGGATTTACATTCGAATAAAAACCATATTCGCGACCTGAAGACATATTCCAGCTGGTAGGTGGTTGTTCCTCGGTAAAGTCAATACTGACAATCGATTTGATACTTTTAAAGCCGTATTTCCAGGGCACGACAAGTCTAACAGGTGCTCCATTCTGATTGGGCATTGTCTTGCCATACATACCTACCGACAGCAATGTTAACGGATTCATCGCTTCGTCAATGCGTAAACCCTCTCGATAAGGCCACTGTAAAATCGAACGATTCTGGCCAGGCATTTGTCGCGGGTCATGCAGGGTTTTAAAAGCAACATATTTAGCGTTCGAACTGGGTTCAAGTTTATTGATCACTGAAGCCAGCGGTATACCCAACCAGGGAATGACCATCGACCAGGCCTCAACACAACGCAGTCTATAAATGCGCTCCTCGATGGCATTACTGTCGACCAGATCTTCAAGTGCATATTCGCCAGGCTTATTGCACTCTCCACCAACAGTGATCTTCCAGTCACTGGTGTTGAATTTTTTTGCCCGCCTGGCGGGATCTTCCTTACCAGTACCAAACTCGTAAAAATTATTATAACTGGCCACATCTTGTTCTTTGGTAATTTCTTCATCAAGCGTAATCACATTGCGTTTATAGCTACCTATTTCCATAGATGCCGCCACATTCTTCCAGGGACTTAGCAGTAACGCTGTACCCAATGCGGTACCAGCCTGCATAAATTTTCGACGCTGATGGAAAATGTTTTCCGGCGTTACCTCGGACTCAGAAACTTCCCATGGTTTTTTCAATATAATCACGATTACAGACCCAATAGTTTAGCTTTGTCATGCGGCTCTCCAGTAAATCAGGATTACCGATCTATACTTTATTGACCACATTATTGAAAAAAAATCCTGCCATACTTATAACATTTCTATAAACATTTACATTAGTAGCAGTTTGTAACAGCTCCATTGTCCATTGATATTCCCCGATTACTCGACAAGAAAATGATACAGGTAGCTATTTTTTGTCTATATATATATTAACATTTACATCAACAACCAGTTAAATTAGCCGAAATATAGCAATGGGCGATAAAACCACACACAACAAAGATATTACCGAAATCACTGAGATTACAGATATCAGTGACTTCACTGCCGCGTTAAGACAACTTTCTCAGTATTCGAAGTTATCTGTCGGAATGCGTCACGAGTCCATGTTTCTTGGTGCATGGATAATAGGTGTTGACGAAGTAGGCATAAAATATTTTCGCGCACCGGTAAATACCAGGATCCACGACATTAAATCAATAAATAGCCTTAGGCCAAACCTGAAGAAAATCAGTCAATATATAACCGAGCTGGAGGAGCATAAGGCAGCTTTGCTGCTGGCAATGTGCGATTTTTATAGTCCAGGATTTTCTATACCATACCTGGCCCAGATACACACCGATAGTATAGCAACCCTTGCCCTTAATCTTGACCCGATAGGAAGACAGATTGTGTCTACATTACTTGAAAACTATACCGGTTGGCAAAAGCGCTACAGGGTGAGTTAAGCATCCACTTACAGGTATTTCGAAACAGTAGTAAGCGAAAACGAACAACAGGCAAAGGCATACATCCTACCTGAATCGAGCTGGCGACAGAGCAGTGGTCAGAGCCTGTTCATCAGCTGATAACTCCTGATCGAGCACTAGTTTCGATACCATCAGGGATAGTGCCGGCGCAATCTGGAAACCATAACCACCCTGCCCGGCGAGCCAGAAAAAACCTTCCACACCAGGCTCCCAACCAACCACCGGTACCTTGTCATCTGCAAAAGTTCTTAAACCCGCCCAGCTATTTTCTACGCGATCAACTGGTACGGTAACGGCTCGCTCATATCGATCAATACCTTCCAGTATGGTCATATCCTCGGCAAAAGCATCATGCGGCTGGACAGGGTCTTCATCAGCCGGAGACAACATTAACTTGCCACCCATGGGTTTAACATACCATGCCTCGGCCACCGAACCGAATAAAGGCCAGTTATTAACATCATAATCTCCAGGAGAGGAAATCAGAGCGGCCGAGCGTCGACGGGGTTGAAGCCCTGCCGCCATTACAGCAGCCAATGATGCGACCTGATCGGCCCAGGCTCCTGCGGCATTAATCACTATCGGTGCTCGATACTTCTGGCTTTGTGTCTGCACATCCCAGTTTCCCTTCTGTCGGTGAATCGCTGAAACTGACTCACCGGTTTTTATTTCGCCTTTACGAGATCGACAAAGTTTCACCCAGCTTTGTAACAACAAATCGGTATCAATATCCCTTGCAGAGTTCTCAATAGATGCCCGCAATATCGACTCGGGATTCAATATGGGAACCAGATCAATCGCCTCTTCAATTGAAATCTCAAATGGACCGCTATTTTCAGCCAGATGTGCAGACATAATATCTTCCTCGCCAGCACAGGCAAGCGACAGCAAGCCGCGTTTCTGTAAAAATGACTGCCCATTTGAATACTCATTGGCATTGGTGAAATATGACTCGCTGGCAGTCGTTAGCCGTGATACTTCCGGTCCACCATAACTGGGTATGTATATTGCTGCTGAACGACCGCTAGCGTGATAACCGCACTGAGACTCCGCTTCAAGCACGACGACCGATGCCTGTTCGGCAATCATCGCTGCAGCACCAATGCCGGCAATACCTCCGCCTATAATAATAACGTCGGCCTGTTTTATGTGAGACATGAAAAGTCGGCTGCTATTGCTGGTCTGTATAAACTATGGGAAACCAGTCTTCGCGGAGCCGCTGATTATCGACCATTCCATGATCCGGGTAAGGTGGTGAAGTTGGCCCTGCCCTGGTGACATACCTGGCGTCATCTCCGTTGAATCGGATAGCAAATGCCCGCCTACGAATATCTGAAAGATTCCCACGAGCACCATGTAGTGTTTTATAGTGGAAGGCGACCGCGTCTCCTGGCTCCATCTCCCATTCCAGTATGCGCATTCCCTCGGCATCCGGGTCGGGTATCGGCATATAAATGTCTTCATCTGCATAAAAATCGGTCTCCGATGCCCAACGAGTCGGCAGAATAGCCTTTTCCCATAAATGGGATCCTGCAACAAAACGCAGTGTAGCCTCTTTTACCGGATCTACCGGGCACCAGAAGCTTATGGTCTGGTCGCCTTCCACGAAGTAATAAGGTGCATCCTGGTGCCAGGGAGTTGCCAGTGTTGTACCCGGTTCTTTGACAAGTACATGGTCGTGGAAAATTTGTACAGTATCGGAACCCATGAGTTTCGCCGCCACCGGTCCTGCCTGCGAATCCCGGATCACACTTTCGAACTCTTCAATCCGCATCCAGTTGCAGTAATCATCAAAAAATCGACCAGCCTCTCCCTCCCTGAAATTTTCGGAAGCAAATGGACCAGGCCTCGCCATATTTCGCTCGATACCATGCCTGATTGTTTCTACCCAGTCACGAAACAGGCCTCTGATTAGCACAACTCCATCAGCTCGATAGCTGTCTATCATTTCTTTATTTACACATACCTGGTTCATCATCATTACCTTGCCGACGTCATACTAAGCTACCCATTTTCGCGCATTACGAAATATTCTCATCCAGGGCCCATACTCACCCCAGTCCGGTGACCGCCACGAATTCTGCACGGTTCGAAAAATTCGCTCGGGGTGCGGCATCATGATGGTGAAACGGCCATCATCACTGGTGAAACCATTTAAACCCAGTGCTGAGCCATTGGGATTAAGCGGATAATACTCGCTGGCTTCACCATGCGCATCGACATAACGCAAACAGGCAATCTGATCTTCCAGCAACTGTTGGCCAGTCACTTTTCTCTGTTCAACCAGTCCTTCACCGTGAGCGACCACAACCGGCATCATCGAACCAGCCATGCCAGCCAAAAACAATGAACTGGATTCGAGAATTTCCACCATAGCGACTCGCGCTTCGAACTGCTCAGACTGGTTTCGGACAAAGTGCGGCCAATGCGCCGCACCGGGTATTAATTCGTATAGATTCGACATCATCTGACATCCGTTACAGATGCCAAGCCCAAAACTGTCATCGCGATTGAAAAATGCTGAAAACTCATCATAAGCACGTGCGTTGTACAGAATTGACTTTGCCCAGCCTTCGCCTGCACCGAGCACATCACCATAGGAAAAACCACCACAGGCAGCGATGCCCTGAAAATCCGACAGTCTGACACGAGCGGCAAGAATATCGCTCATATGAACGTCGAATGTCCTGAATCCTGCTCGATCAAAAGCAGCCGCCATTTCGACCTGCCCGTTAACACCCTCCTCTCTTAATATGGCCATACGTGGACGTAGCATATTTATATAAGGTGCGGCGATATCATCGTCAGTATCAAAGTTTAAATGTGAAAACAAACTGGGCTTTTCATTGTTTAACAACAGATCGTATTCCTGCTTTGCACACTCCGGATTATCCCGCAGATTCTGCATCTGCCAGGTCGTCTCAGACCAGGCACGACGCAGATCAATAATTGATTCGTCGATAATATTCTGATCATTAAAAGTAATCGACAGAGACTCTCCGGCGATGGGCTGGCCAATAATATGACTAATTCCCGACACCCCCTGTCCAGTCAAAATAGATTCGACCTTCGACAAATTTGAATTTGAAACCTGAATCACTGCTCCGAGTTCTTCTGCAAATAAGATCGATAGAGCATCCGAACCCAGTGCCGAAATATCACATTCAAGCGCACTACGCCCGGCAAATGCCATTTCGCATAAGGTTGTTATCAACCCACCGTCTGACCTGTCGTGATAAGCCAGTATCAAATCCTGACCAATCAATTCCTGAACAGCCAGAAAGAAAGCCTTAAACAGGGCAGCGTCGTCCAGGTCTGGACCGACATTCCCTGTTTGCTGGTATACCTGAGCAAGTGCAGAAGCACCGATTCTGTTCTGTTTTCGACCCAGGTCTATTAACAACAGGGTAGATCCCTGATCACAGGGTTTAATCTCTGGAGTGCAGGTTTTGCGCACGTCTGAAACAGGCGCAAAAGCTGAGATAATTAATGATAAAGGTGCTGTAACAGATTGTTTTTGCTTATTTTCTTCCCAGGCAGTTTTCATAGATAGTGAATCTTTGCCGACCGGAATGGTAATCCCGAGCTGGGGGCATAATTCCATTCCGACCGCTTTTACAGTGTCAAACAGGCCAGCATCTTCGGCACCATGGCCGGCCGCTGCCATCCAGTTTGCTGATAAAACCGTGCGGGATAAATCGCCTGCAAACGCACTAGCCATGTTAGTCAGGGCTTCGCCAATCGCCATTCGACCGGACGCCGGTGCATCGAGTATTGCCAACGGTGTTTTCTCACCCATGCTCATAACTTCACCGCTGTAGCCGTGGTAATCGGTCGATGTAACCGATGCATCGGCAACCGGTACCTGCCAGGGACCGACCATTTGGTCACGACTAACCAGTCCACTCACCGAACGATCACCAATACTGATTAAAAAAGTCTTATCGGCAACAGCGGGTAACCTCAGAATACGATAAAGCGCTTCGATAATAGAAATTGAACCGTGCTCGAACGAGGATTGCTGGACCTCAACATGCTCAACATCGCGAAACATTTTTGGTGGTTTACCAAGTAAAACATCGAGAGGCAGGTCAACAGGTTTATTGTTAAACTTCGGATCCTCGACTGTCAGTGTCTGCTGTTCTGTGGCCTTGCCTAATACTGCATAAATACAACGCTCGCGTTCACATAGCGCCATAAAATCATCTAACCGCGCGTCGATAACCGCCAGTACATATCTCTCCTGGCTCTCGTTACACCAGATTTCCATTGGCGACATACCTGGCTCGTCATTCGGCACCTTTCTTAAATCCAGGCTGGCGCCGCGTCCGGCGTCGTTTACCAGTTCCGGCAGGGCATTAGACAAGCCGCCTGCGCCGACATCGTGTATCGATACGATCGGATTATCAACACCCTGTGCAAAACAACTGTCGATGACTTCCTGCACGCGTCGCTCCATTTCCGGATTACCGCGTTGAACAGATGCAAAATCAAGATTCTCGCTACTTGAACCGCTGGACATAGACGAGGCAGCGCCGCCGCCCAGCCCGATTAACATCGCCGGGCCACCGAGCACAATGATATTAGCACCAACCGGGATCTGATTTTTATCGATGTGCTCGCGTCGAATTGCACCGACACCGCCGGCGACCATAATCGGTTTATGATAACCCCTTACTTCCCGACCACTATCGGTGTTAACTGTCTGTTCATAGGTTCGAAAATAACCACAGGTATTCGGTCGTCCGAATTCATTATTGAACGAAGCCGCACCGATCGGTCCTTCAATCATGATATCCAGCGCTGAAGCAATACGATCGGGTTTACCATTGTCAGTTTCCCAGGGCTGAACGAAGCCTGGGATTTTCAGGTTAGAAACCGAGAAGCCACAAAGCCCTGCTTTCGGTTTGGAACCGGTACCGGTTGCACCCTCGTCTCGGATCTCCCCGCCGGAGCCGGTTGCCGCACCGGGAAAAGGTGATATTGCAGTCGGATGATTATGGGTTTCAACCTTCATCAGGATATCGAGCTGAGATTGCTCGTAGCCATATTCGTGACTGTCAGTCGATGGTGCAAATTTCTGGCCTTTAAATCCCGCAATGACTGCCGAGTTATCGTGATAAGCCGAGAGGATACCCTCGCTATTCTCTGCATAAGTATTCCTGATCATCTTGAACAGCGACAACTCCTGCTCAACGCCATCGACCGTCCAGTCGGCGTTGAAAATCTTATGCCGACAATGCTCTGAGTTGGCCTGCGCGAACATCATTAACTCAACATCAGTTGGATTACGATTTAAATCGCCATAGGCGTCGAACAGGTAATCGATTTCGTCATCCGACAGAGCCAGACCAAGTTCAACATTTGCTTCTGCCAAAGCATTTCGTCCACCGATATCGATTGTTATTTGCTTTACCGGTTTAGGCTGGTGGCTTTCAAACAGGGCCTCGCAGGCGTCCAGGCTATCGAAAACCTGTTCAACCATACGATCATGCAAAAATGCACTGACAAGGTCGGCTCTGGCGGTATCAACCTGAACCAGGTATTGAATACCCCGCTCGATACGCCTGATTTGCGTCAAACCACAATGATGAGCAATATCCGTGGCTTTACTCGACCAGGGCGAAATAGTACCCGCACGAGGCATAACGAAATACGTCTGACCCTCGACTGCTGTTTGACTCATAGCAGGTCCATAGCTCAGGAGATTATCAACAATCTGTTTTTGCTGCGCCGACAGAGCATTTTCATCGACATCGACCAGATGCATATAGCTGGCGCTTATGCCGGTGACTTCCCCTCCCTGTTGACGAATTTTCTGCTGTAGTTTCTGTAATCTAAAATCGGATAATGCAGGACTGCCGGGAAGACAAAGCATGTTCAATGGCCGGGTATCAGGGCTGGAAAAATGAGCGCCGATAATACCGGAAAAGCGCGGGTGCTCCAACCGAGTTTTCAGTTTAATGACTATGCAGTGATAATATTATCAGGGACTCATCCACGGATTAAGAAATGACCACTTACTTCATTCAGGCATTCATCTATTTATGCGCCGCCGTCATTGCCGTGCCGCTGGCCAAACGACTTGGGCTCGGATCAGTGCTCGGCTATCTAATCGCGGGTGTCATCATCGGCCCGGTAGTCGGACTGGTCGGTGAAGAGACCACAACGCTACAACATTTTGCCGAATTTGGCGTTGTCATGATGCTTTTCCTGGTTGGGCTGGAACTCGAACCGACAGCGTTGTGGTCGATGCGACGGCGTCTATTCGGGCTCGGCGGATTACAGTTAGCCCTGACAACTGTCGCCTTTATGCTGATTGGTCTATTGTTTGAGCTGGACTGGCGCGTTGCCCTCACCATCGGTTTAATCCTGGCGCTTTCATCTACCGCCATTGTATTGCAGACTCTGAAGGAAAAAGGCCTCAGTAAAACCGAAGGCGGCCGGGCTTCTTTTTCGGTACTGTTGTTCCAGGATATCGCGGTTATCCCGATGCTGGCGCTAATTCCACTACTCGAACTGCCGGAAATCGCTATAGCCAGAAACGTCATAGAGTCGACTGCCGCAGAATCTCATGGCAACCTGGATCTGGTTTCGACTCTGCCTAACTGGATTTACGCCATGGTCGTGCTTGCTGTAATAGCCAGCGTTGTCTTTGGTGGCCATTACCTGAGTCGACCCCTGTTCAGATTTGTGGCGGCCTCGGGGTTACGCGAGGTTTTTACCGCAACCGCATTGATGCTGGTGATCGGCATTGCAGCACTGATGAGTCTGGTAGGGCTATCGCCGGCACTGGGTACATTCCTCGCTGGCGTGGTACTGGCCAATAGCGAATTCCGCCACGAACTCGAATCGAATATCGAACCGTTCAAAGGTTTGCTGCTTGGTTTATTCTTTATTACTGTCGGCGCTGGTATCAATTTCGAGGTACTGGCGAACAACTGGATGTTGGTAACTCTACTCACGCTAGTGGTCATTGCGACTAAGGCCGCAATCATCTACAGCCTGGTAAAGTCATTTGGTATATGCAGGGGTGACCGCTGGTTAGTCAGCCTGGGGCTGGCGCAGGCAGGAGAATTCGGCTTTGTATTACTCAGTTTCAGTTTCCAGAATCATGTCATATCAGGTGATATCGCTGAGCTACTGGCGTTAATAGTCGCTATTTCGATGTTTCTAACCCCGGCTCTTTTTATATTTTTCGACAGAGTGCTTTCACCTCGATTCGAAAAATCCCAGGCCGCCCGCGCTGAAGACTCTATTAGCGAGCAGGGCAAGGTCCTCATCGCTGGAATAGGCCGTTTCGGCCAGATCGTGAATCGACTCCTGATTGCCAATGGAGTGCAGACCGTTGTGCTCGATCATGATGCCAAGCAGGTCGACAACCTGCGCAGCCTTGAGGTAAAAGCATACTTTGGCGACGCCACCCGCCCTGACCTGCTCGAAACCGCAGGCATCGCCGAAGCCGATATGTTTGTCGTCGCCATCGATGATCGTGAACGCGCCCTGGAACTGGTTAAATTTATGAAACATCGTCACCCGCAGGTCGCATTGCTGGTACGCGCGTTTGACCAGATTGATTACTACCAGCTTAAACAGGCAGGTGCCGATTTCATCGCCAAGGAAACCTACCTTTCCGCACTCGAAATGGGTTTCGAGGCACTGGTTCGACTTGGCTTTGATCCACAGCATGCCGAAAACGCCAAAATGGCATTTATCAACACTGAAAACAGAAGCAGCGACGACATGTTTGAAAGCTGGGTCACTTCAGAAGACAGTGGTATGAGCCCGGGCTATCGGGAATTATTTATGCAGCAGGAACAGGCGCTGCGTACTGTTATGCAGGCAAAGTTTAATGCAGGCGACACAACCCCCGGGGCTGATCGACAAAAGCGATCAACCCCGGATTGACTCAGGAAGAAATAGAGATATGCCTGACGTCCTGTTTAGTTGTTTCGCGACGTGGTATCTGCAGTCGTAATACGCCTTTTTCCAGGTCTGCCTTAATTTCATCGGCATTCGCATCACCTGGAAGAGCAAGTGTACGTTGAAACGATCCATAGCTACGTTCAACCCGGTAGAAATGCTTATCCTGATCTTCGCGACGGTCTTCCTTTTGGCCCTTGATCAATAACATATCATCCTTAACCTCAACGGAGATATCTGATTCCGACATATCAGGTACATCCAGAGCGATTTCATAGCTATTATCATCGGCCGAAACATCGATTTGTGGACGGAAGAAATTCGACATCGCAGCTGAGGGTTGTCTGGAAGAAGGCAAACCAGGTCTTGACAAAGGCATACCAAACGAATTGAGTGCATCGTCAAACCACCGATCCATATCTCGATGCAATCTAAATAACGACCCCGCACCGGTAAGCCCTGCATGCATATCAGAGTCATCCCGAGTTACCGGAATAGCATGTCCTTTCACACCCTCTTCTTCATGTTGAAACCAGTTCCAGGGATTTAGTTTTTCAAGATTCATTTTAGTCTCCAAAAAGTAGACGAATTGATATCGGCACTCCTAAAGTTAAGTGCCGTTAAAAATAAATCTAGGGGCAATGCAATCACTATCAAGCTGACGTTGGCAGCAACCGGCAGAGTTATTGATACAGATCATTTCCCACAATCCAGGGCATTGAATTAACGACATAAACCCCTATTTAATGTACAGTAGCTTTACCTGGGGACGACTTGGCTTCGACGTGGGTCGCGAAACCTGAGGTGCATGTCGAGAATGTAGGAAATCTCGTTAAATCTTCTGCAAATTATAGTTGCCAACGACGACAACTACGCACTCGCCGCTTAATAACCGGTAGATTGCTGTCCGACTGGAGCCGTGTCTATGCGTCCAGGTTCATTTATACCCTCGGGTACTCGTGAACATTCGGGCATCGCTCTCATAGAATCGTGATGGATACTCGTTCGGGGTTGAAGCACTAAACAAGTACCGAAATCGCTGATTGTCTTCCCTGTCCGGCGGGTAGCAAGCAGTTAAAAACAATGTCGGAATAAACATGTAGAACCAATGGCAGAGGGCTTGCGGACGCGGGTTCGATTCCCGCCGTCTCCACCACCACACCATCCAAAGCCGTCCCAGGACGGCTTTTTTATTTCCATTTTTCAATAACTTAACTATAATA
>JAAEOZ010000636.1 GCA_024222685.1 Gammaproteobacteria bacterium
ACAGTAGTAGAAAGAAACAAAATTATCGACTGTGATCGAGGCATAGGATTCGGATTAGGAAACAACGGTCATATTGGCGGTATCATTCGGAACAACATGGTATACACTACGCGGGATGTCGGTATCGGCCTTGAAAGTTCGTCAAATACGAAGGTCTATAACAATACCGTATATTCGACAAATTACTTTGATTCCATAGAATATCGATGGCCCGCGACGACCGGGGTCGAGATCACAAATAATCTGACGAATTTACCGGTAGAAAACAGGGATGGCGCAAGCGCCTCTGTTCAAAATAATATCATCACTGCGCAATCGAGCTGGTTTGTTGACGTTACGAGCGGAGATCTTCATCTCTCCTCGCCCATACCCAATGTTATTGACCAGGGGTTCACTCTGGCTGAAGTGACAGATGATATTGATAAGGAAAGCCGTCCTAATGGCAACGGATATGATATAGGAGCGGATGAATATGGAGGCAGTATACCAGTCACGTATTATCTGTTGAACATCACGAAAAATGGGCCAGGGGGAGTTACCAGCAGTCCAGGTGGAATAGATTGCGGAAGTGTGTGTGCATCTGAGTTTGAAGAAAACACCATAGTCACCCTAACGGCAACCCCAGAGTCAGGGGCGGAGTTTGTGAATTGGAG
>JAAEOZ010000637.1 GCA_024222685.1 Gammaproteobacteria bacterium
GTGCTGGATCAAAGCATTAGTTTTGCGGCTGGCTACGCTGTGTTTTGTAATCGCGGCGACTGGCTCATCCATCTGCCCCGCCCAATCCGTATCATTTGATTCGATTGTCGAAGGCAACACCTATGACACCACCATTGTCGGGGAACTAAACAAGCCAGCAGGTGATGGTATATATTCGGCAGTGATATTGATGCATGGCTGTAGCGGAATCACTTCCGCTGTGAGGCAAGGTCTGGAAGACCATTCGAAATATCTGGTTTCAAGAGGATTTGCCACTCTAATTATCGATAGCTTTGGGCCGCGCAATAAGGAAGACGGTATTGTTTGCTTACAGGAAAGCGAACAACGTGCAGCGCTTTACTACCGTCAATTCGACGCCTACCACGCACTACAGTTTTTGCAAAAACAATCATCCATCGATCCAAAAAATATTTTCCTGATGGGTCAAAGCCATGGCGGCAGTGTGGCGCTTAGTTCTGCTGCGGGTCCTTATACCAAAGCATTTCCCAACAGCCCTGGGTTTCAAGGGATTGTTGCTTACTACCCATGGTGTGGTGCGGTGCCGTCCTGGCCCAGAAAACTGGTAACCCCTGTTTTGATTTTTGGGGCAGGAAAAGATGATTGGCTTAACCCAATTGATTGCGTAAAAGCAAAGAAATTAGTAGGTGGCGCATCTTTCGAAGTTTATATTTACGATAATTTGCATCATGGCTTTGATCTTCCCATACCAGAGCAGTTATACGCAGGTCACATAGTCGGGGGCGACATACCTGCCACCAAAGATAGCCAAAAAAGAATGGTAGACTGGTTTTCGATTCATCAACAGTAACCGAGTATCTCGGTGCCAATTACAAATGCCCTTGATCACGCACATAATCGGCAGGTTGGTTGGGCTTACTGTAATCAGTTCAGTCTCTTCCCTATCTTTAACATGGTGTGTTGGAATAATAGTTACTCCCATCGCTTTCGACACACTTTACTAAATCTGCAGAAGCGTAGTGGATAGGAATAAGAGTAATGATGAAAAAGCAAAAACATCTCATGTTCAGGTCCAACCAGGATTCTCTAGCTCGCATAACAACTTTACTAGTCGGCATTGCGATAGGGTGCATGGCCATAATACTTGGGCCAATCATCCAGACGCACATGCAGCCAGGCAACACCACCTCCTGCAGTATTCAACCAAACGGGCTTAGAACTGAGTCTACGTTGCATTGCCGCGCCTACCATTTCCCACAACAGGTGTTGCTGAGATTCCTGAGAATTTCGTAGATAAGCTGCAAGATGCCCATAGTCTAATAGAGGATCGTGCGGACATGGAACAACCAGGGTCGCATCTCTACCAAGATTGGGAAACTCGACAACCCCTCCCGGAGTCATAGTGACGAAATGCTCAGAGAATGCTGCAGGATCCGCTTCAATAGCGATGTCGGGACTATCAATCAGCACGAACTCGAAAGACTGATTTGAAGTCGCAATAGTGACCGGTGGCGTCTCCCATCGGAAAGTGGAAAAAGGCGAATCCAGCAACAGATCAATGAAATATGCACGAAATTCAAAATCATTTTGCCATTGATGCATGGCATCCGCATATGATACAGGTGCCGAATCATTCTCGATGGTGTATTTAATAACACGTCCATTGGACAATTGTCTGCTTCGTGAAGTTAGCATATCCCCCTGCCTCCTAACATCGCAATTTGACGCTATGCAATCAATCGGATCAGATATTCGCCAGTAAAAGTTGGGCAGCCTCGATCAGTTTATCGGCCCCTTCATTGGAAATCGTCTTGCCGCGTTTTGCGTTAACGAATTTAATAAACGCA
>JAAEOZ010000638.1 GCA_024222685.1 Gammaproteobacteria bacterium
AAATGGGTTGATTACTGGCATCCGGTGGAAAATGTGGTCTATTTTAAGCGCCGTGTCTACCAGTGTGCGCTAGAGCAGCTCGAATCCGGCTTGCCTTAGGCTGATCATCTTGCTTATAGTGGCCTTGAATATGGTCACATTGGATTCAAAACGAATCTGCCATAATAAAATAATAATCAGCTAATGCGGCATCAAACAGCAGCTGGAGGTTGAATAATGACGGAGGTTTATCGCTTGTGTCTTCGATGATACACAGATTGCAAAGCATCGTTCAGGAAGTCGGGCGTTCTCCCGATATCCAGCACGCGCTCGATCTGATAGCAAGCCGACTGATACATGATTTACACGCAAATGCCTGTACTATTTTCCTGGTGACTACAGAAGACCCTCCGACCCTCGTCCTGAAAGCCTGCCAGGGGTTGAATCCTGAGATAGTTGGAACGGTAGAAAGAAGATTCGGTCAGGGCCTGATCGGTATCGTAGCGAAACGTGCCGAACCAATTAACCTCATCAGGGCGTCTGAACATAAGGATTTTATCCTTGTACCAAACTCCGGTGAAACTGATTATCCAGTATATATTGGCGTTCCTATCGTCTCTCATCGGAAGGTTCTAGGCGTTATTGCAGTTCAACGCTCTGATCATGCTTTTAACGAAGATGATGAAGCTTTTTTAACAACATTGGCAGCGCAGCTTGCGACTTCAATTGAACACGCTGAAAGCCAGGGTCGCTTTAAGCTGATTGGAGAAACTCGTGAAGATAAAACTGCCCATATAGTCAAAGGCGTGGCAGGTTCACCAGGCATGGCAATTGGCCGTGCTATTGTCCTGAATCGTGGTGTTAACCTCGAATCGGTGCCTGATAAAAAAGTCGATAATGCTGAACCCGATATTCAAAGTTTCAACGATGCCATTGGTAAAGTACACGATGATCTTATTGATCAGGCTGAACGCATGCGGGACGTATTGCCCGAGGAAGAGTGCGCATTGTTTGTTGCTTATGCCCAGATGCTCAATAGCGGATCCCTGATTGACGATACCCACAGAAGAATAACCGAAGGCAACTGGGCACCTGCTAGCTGGCGCGATACGGTCGAAGAGCATGCACATGTTTTTGAGCAAATGGATGACGAGTATCTTGCCGAGCGAGCAAATGATGTTCGCGATCTGGGGCGCAGAGTACTGCGAAAGTTAATGCTGGAACAAAGCCCCTATATCGATTTTCCAGATCGAACAGTACTCGTCGGAGATGAAATCAGTGCGACAGATATGGCGGATGTTCCTACTGACTGTCTATGTGCCGTTTTGTCTTCGCACGGCAGCGGTTCATCACATGTCGCTATACTCGCTCATGCGCTAGGTATCCCTGCAGTCATGGGTGTGGCAAATCTGCCAGTTAAGCAGATGGATGGTCTCGAAGTTATTGTTGATGGTTATAGTGGCAGTGCCTACATAGATCCAGGCAATGACCTGCTGTCTGAATATGAGACCTATTTGCAGGAAGAAGCTGAAATCGAGCAGGATTTGCTTTGCCTGAAGGATGAACCGGCGGTTACTACCGATAATCATCGTATTGCGCTGTATGTGAATTCGGGTTTGATGGCGGATCACACACCTTCGTTGCGCAGTGGTGCTGAAGGTGTCGGGTTATATCGAACTGAAATTCCTTTTCAGATTCGTGATCGGTTTCCCAGCGAAGAAGAACAGTATTTTATCTATAGAAACGTTCTGAAAACATTTGGTAAAAAGCCTGTAGTGCTGAGAACGCTCGATGTTGGGGGTGATAAACCGCTCAGTTATTTCCCGATTAAAGAGGCGAATCCATTTCTTGGTTGGCGTGGTATCCGCATTACGCTGGATCACCCCGAGATTTTTATCACCCAGGTTCGCGCCATGATACGCGCAAATAGTGGATGTGATAATTTGCAGATATTGTTACCAATGATTAGCGATGCCGGTGAACTGGAAGAGTCGCTAATATTAATTCGTAGAGTCAGGCAGGAGCTTGAAGAAGAACTTGGACAAATCGTACCCCTGCCACATGTCGGTGCAATGATCGAAGTGCCTTCTGCGGTATATCAAATTGACGATATCTGCCAACTAGTCGATTTTATTTCAATCGGTACCAATGATTTAACTCAGTACCTTCTTGCGGTTGATCGTAATAACGAGAATGTGGCTGAAATATATTCTTCTTTACACCCTGCAGTCCTAAAAGCAATGCAGCAAATTGTAGAGGGCGCTGCTCGAAACGATACACCGGTGAGTGTCTGTGGAGAGCTAGCGGGTGATCCGCTTGGTGTATTGGCGCTACTGGGAATGGGGATAGAGGTTTTATCAATGAGTGTTGGTAGCCTGTTAAAAGCTAAGAAAGTAATCAACTCGTTTAGCCGTAAAGAACTTGAATGCCTTCTCAACCAGGCATTGTCGTTGCGAGGGGCCCGACTGGTTCGAGAGCGATATACCCAGGCGCTGGACAGTAAAAATTTGGGAGGTCTAATAAGGGCGGGTAAATAGGTCATTTGTTTAGATGTAGACTCAGTTTGAGCAACTAGTGCGCCACGCGGCGCTTATTTACCAGCGGCTGAAAGAGCCGTCTAGGAAGTGGTGACCCGCCACACCTTGTATCGAGTCTTTGGCTCCGGGAGGTAACAACCAGAGTTAAGCGT
>JAAEOZ010000639.1 GCA_024222685.1 Gammaproteobacteria bacterium
ATGTATCCTGCGGAACACCCTGTTTGCGGTAATCGTGAAAGGTAAAGTCCAGGTTTTTTTCGGCCAACCAGGTTTTGGCTTTCTTAATCGTATCGCAATTGGGGATCCCATACATGACTACATTCATAAAGGCGTCTCGTTTTTCATATTTTGTGTGTGGTGCAAGTCTATATTGCCCGTTAATTCCATGCAAAGAATTGGTGCGCAATCACCATTATCAAGGGCTATATGATATATCTGCTTGTTTAGGCGTCGTTTATCCCGGTTCGGCAAATAAGGTGAAAAGCGGTTCTTCGAGTGCGCGAATATTGCCAGAACTGTGGCATTGTATTGCGGCTAATTGTTTTGTATTCAATAAGGTGAAGTACAGGCAGGGCGAGAGGCCTTGTTGCTTCATCCACAGCGGATCACAGGTAAATAGGCAGTGACGTGCGGCCACTTTATCGCCTGGTTTTACATGAAATTGCAGTCTTTCGCCATGTTGATTTTGCTCTGGTTGCCCTATCTGAAACTGCAGTTTTAACCCCTTAGTCGTTGTCGCAGTCAGACTCCCCTTGGCAGTGTTAATCGCGCTAACCACCAGAGGAGAGGGGGCAAATATCTCGCCTTTTGTTAGCACAATGCCGATACCTTCGCCCAGGAGTCTGTTGCGATACAATGCTGATTGCGCATCGGACAACTGGATCACTGAACCTGTGGCCGGGCTCATAATACGCATAACCGCTTTTTTGGCCGCTGGTGCCGACTCTGTGATTTTAGTGACGAAGCA
>JAAEOZ010000640.1 GCA_024222685.1 Gammaproteobacteria bacterium
CTCGCATCTGCCTGAAACTGACCCGCACGCGTATAGGAAAGGTCAGTCCCGGTTAATCCCTGATTAACGACAAAAAAGCCCTGGCCACTAATGGCGAGATCCAGCGTGGCTTCGGTGAAGTCCATATTACCCTGAGCAAACTGCTGATTGACATTCGCTACCTGGACACCACTGCCGACAGCGTTGCCGGAATTGCCAAAGGGAGAGACTTCAATCAAATCCGCAAACTCGGCTCTGGAACCTTTGAACCCGGTGGTTGACACATTTGCAATGTTGTTACTAGTGACACTGAGGTCAACTGTCGCCGCCTGTAATCCACTAAGTGCTGTATTAAATGACATGTTTTTTCCTCTACTGTTTACAAGATTTTACGAACTTGGCTCATATCGAGATCACCGAGACCAGTGACACTTAAGGTGAGATTCTGACCAGCTTTTCCCAGCGT
This sequence comes from Gammaproteobacteria bacterium, assembly GCA_024222685.1. Taxonomy (GTDB): domain Bacteria; phylum Pseudomonadota; class Gammaproteobacteria. The sequence continues at coordinate 446 of JAAEOZ010000640.1, forward strand.
GACGCTTTCGACATCAACTACGGTCAGCGTACTACCTGCGCTAATGTCAGTACCTCGATGTACCTCTGCCTCAACACGGTATTCACCTGGAGGCATATGCCGGCCATTGTTATCGAGGCCGTTCCATTCAAAATTGATCATCCCAGCCTGTTGCAGGCCAAGATCCTGTCGATTAACGACTTGCCCAGCGCTATTTTTCACTGAAAAAAGTACCTTGCTTGCTGCCTGGTCGAGTTCTACCGCACCGCGCAGATTGCCATCCTCACTTAGATACCCACTTTCTGCGGGTACCAGCACCTTTCGACCTACCAGTGTTGATGCCTGTAGAGCCTGATTGGACTGAAACGAACTCGCCAGAGTATTAAAATTGCTATTCAGATCATTAATACCGTTTACAGTACCGAACTGGGCCATCTGTGCGAGAAAATCCCCATTCTCCATCGGCTTCAATGGATCCTGAAATTTCAGCTGGGTCGTCATGAGTTCAAGAAATTCAGCCTGACCGAGATCATCATTGGCTTTGGTTTTCTGTTCCTGATTACCGTTGAGACCCAGTTGACCGAATAGATTTGCTTTATCGATTTCGTTCATATCTAATTACCTAGTGACAGCGCTCGCAGTAATAAATCGCGAGAAGTATTTAGCACTTCAACATTGTTCTGGTAGGCACGCGAAGCGGATATCATATTTGCCATCTCCTGCACCGGATTGACATTACTGATAAACACGTAGCCTTCATCGTTTGCCATTGCATGACCCGGATCATAGCGCGGCGCAACATCAACTTCGCTCTCTACTATACCAAGCATGCGTACACCAACCTGGCCGGGTTGATGAAGATTTTTCATCATAGCCTGGAATACCGGCTGCCTGGCGCGATAGGCTTCTTCAGCCCTGGTTGCGATTGTCTCCGTATTTGCCATATTACTGGCGGTTGTATTGAGTCTTTGGGACTGGGCGCTCATAGCGCTACCGGAAATATCAAAATTGGCGAATAAACCCATTATTAATCTCCTTTCAGCGCATTGATCACGCCCTGGATCCTGCCATTCAGAAATGTATAGCTGGTTTGATACTGTATGGCATTTTCTGAAAACCTGGCTTGCTCGACATGTGAATCGACAGTATTGCCATCGAGTGAAGCATGCAGAGGATTACGGTACTGAAGTGTCGCATCATTGCCAAATCCTCTAGCTGATAAATGGCTACGATGCGTTGCTGCAAGTCGTAATTTGTCACCGACAGTCGGCTTTTCTACAGAACGTAATACTGAACGAAAATCGATATCCCGTGCCTTGTAGTCAGGTGTATCGGTATTGGCAATATTTGAGGCCAATATACTGCTTCGCCTTGCCCGCAAAATCATTGCGTCGTCATGAATGGAAAAAGCTCTTTCGAAACTGATGGGCATCGTCGGCACCGTTAATTTATCCTGGTGAACTTAAAGCATAGTCGGTGCCAGTGAAATTTATATTCTATTATTCAATGAGTTATAAGAGTGAGATACAATCACAACTCGCTTTTTAGGCGGCAAAAGCGGCAACACAGGTGACTGTTTGCCGCTTTATAGTGACCAGATGTGTTATTAGCTAGCGGATTCAAAAACATCTAAAACCGCCCCCGCCAGCAGATCCGGGTCGAACTTGGCGATAAATTTGTTCGCACCGACTTTGTCTACCATATCCTGATTGAACACACCACTCATAGAAGTGTGCAGAATAATATAGGTATCTTTTAGCCTGTCATCATTTCTAACCGCAGTTGTAAAGGTGTATCCATCCATTTCGGGCATTTCGATATCAGATATTACCATCGCCAACCTGTCCAGTTGCGGATCGTTGTTATCGGCCCAGCCTTCTAAAATATCTAAAGCCTGTTGACCGTTTTTGGCTGTCACTGTCTCCATCGACATGTCGTTTTCTAATGTTTTGCATACCTGTTTACGTGCAACAATGGAATCATCAGAAACCAGAATCAGGTTTTTTACACGCTGCTGATCACCGACCTTATCGGCTATGTCCTGAGATAATTCTTCCTTGCTGCCCATGACTTCCGCCATAACCCTTTCGACATCGATAACAGAAACCATTTTATCATCGACGTGGGTTACTGCGGTCAGATAACTCGATCCCGCAGCTGTCCCAGTGGGCGGAGCATGAATATCCTTCCAGTTAAGATTGACAATGCGATCGACTTCGTCAACCAGAAATCCCTGAACACTGCGGTTGTATTCCGAAATAATCACAAAAGAATTTTCTATATCATTAATTGGCGGTCCGCCTATTGCCAGACTAAGATCGATAATGGTAATCGTGCTACCCCGTATATTTGAGATACCCCTTACCACGTTATGAGACTTGGGCACCGAGGAAAGTTTCGGACACTGTAAAACCTCGCGCACTTTAAATACGTTAATACCGTAAATTTGTGGCCCATCTAGCCGAAACATCAATAGCTCAAGTCTATTATGGCCTGCCAGCTGTGTACGCTGGTCGACGCTTGCCATTACACCGGACATATTTTTTCCTCTAAATTGCCTATAAAAATGACGATCCGCAAATGGTTTGACCGTCGATCGGGCAGGAAACGCCTTTTCCTGCAGCCATCTGATTACCTCTATAGAATCGGCCAGAGATTTGGTAACTTGAGAAGTATTTCTGGCTCAATTATTGCTACAAAACCAACATGTTTGACAAAAACCCATTCAGGGAACCAATCTCAGTTACTGCAGCCATTAAAATACAATGTGAAACCATGCGGAGTATAGGCCGCATATTTGTTACATTGGCATTGTTTATGCTGTTAACGACAGGTTTGGGCAATCTCTCAGCTGCAGAATTCCATAGTTTGCAATCTATCCGTATGCAGGCCGAAGCATTTATTCATCAATACCCATATGAATCGCCCTACGCGCCTCGTTTTGAAGTCAATAATCTGGATTCACGTTTACGTCTAAAAGCTTGTCAGATACCTCTGAAGGTGGAGTTTGCTCGAAGAGACAAAATCCACGGAAATACTGCATTAAATGTTAGTTGTCCCTCTTCACCAGGCTGGAAACTTTTGCTACCAGCACAAATCGACCTGTTTGATGACGTGCTGGTGCTTACTCGTGCGGTCCATAAAGGTCAAATTATTGACACAAATCTGGTTAAGCGGAAAAAACACAGTATTTCGCGTCTAAATAATGGCTACTTGTCGCAGATCAGTGATATTTCTGGTCTGGAATCTAGAAGAAATCTCAA
>JAAEOZ010000641.1 GCA_024222685.1 Gammaproteobacteria bacterium
AAACCGTGTTGACCAATCCCCACTGCATCGCCTCTTTAGCACTAAATGGTTTAGCACTGAGAATTAATTCCTTGCAACGACGCTCGCCAATTGCCCGCGCCAGTGTCTGCGTGCCACCTGCGCCCGGAATAATGCCAAGCGAGGTTTCTGTGAGTGCGAAGCGTGCATTATCAGAGGCGTAAACAAAATCCACCGCTGCCGCCAGCTCACAGCCGCCGCCATAGGCAGCACCATTAATAGCGCCGATAATTGGTGCCGGACAATCGATTATTGCCCGTAGCATACGTTCGAAAATCAGGTGTTGTTTACCCCAGTCTTTATCACTCATGCCCTTGCGTTCTTTGAGATCACCACCAGCGCAAAAGGCACGCTCTCCCGCACCGGTGATTACTATGCATCGGATCGATTCGGGATCGAGTGCGAAGCTCTCGAACAGATCAACCAGTTCACGCGCCATCTGCGTGTTAAAAGCATTAGAGGACTCAGGCCGGTTCAGGGTCACCTGCAGGACATGTTCCGCGGGATCCGTCAGCAATAGAGTCTGGTATTTTTCGATTGAGTTCATCGCTAGTCTTACCTCCTGCAACTTTGATACTGGTTAGCAGGTGACGCATTTCGCGTACTTATTTTTTAACTTCCTGCCACCATTCTTCGAAGGCCTGTTGCTGGAAAGGCAGGACACTACCAAGTTCACCGCTTCGTTCCTGCCATATTGGCAATGCCGCTTCAGAAACAGAAATGAGTAGCGGTATACCTTCGACAATGGTTTGCATTATTTCATCGATCAAACCCTTGCCGCTCTGTTCCATCTCACCAAATTTTTCTACTACTATCAGATCACAGCGATCACTGATTGCCTGACGTATGATGCCGGTTGTTTCGGTCAGCGCAGAAACATCGAGACCACAATCCCCGGCATTAGCAGCAGGCCGGGAAATTGGAATTCGCCGCCCACTTGACACATCAATGGCATCGATCCCGCAAATTTCACCATCATGATTAAACAAAGCCTCCTGCAAAACACCACCAACGTTTATATTCGAGGATTTTTTGTTTTCGGCAAATTTCGATAATGCCTGTCTGTCTTCGGTTTCCGAAGTATAAACAGCGGCAGCAAAAGCTTGATGATTGGTCATGTAACTAGATACCTGTTAATCGACGATAATTGCCAGCTTTTACGACACCTGCAGGCCTTAGACATTGATCTGACTCAATGACTTCATTATCGACGTCAAAGAAACTGTAATTACCCTGCTCTAAGCTTAAAATACTGATGTCGGCTTCACAGTCCGGCACAAGTCGACCCAAATCAGGGCGATTAATGGCATCCGCTGCTTTGCGTGTGGAACAGTCAACAACCTCGTTCAGACTCATCCCCAGAGCCAGAAACTTTGACAGCGTAGTCAGTTGCTCGAACACCGGGCCATTCACGCTCAGGCAGTGGATATCACTGGATATTGTATCAGGTTTAAAGCCATGCTCCAGCATGGCTCGGCAGGTACGATAGGAAAAAGAACCGGCACCGTGTCCGATATCAAATATCACACCGCGTGTTCGAGCCTCATAAATTTCCCGATAAATCTCGCCATCCCGTAATCGAACCGGTGCATTCGGAAATGGTTTAAAGCAATGCGTCAGGATGTCACCCGCTCGCAAGCGCGATACCACTGCCAATCGATCGGGTGGTGGTTCATCGAGATGACACATGAGCGGCAGATCCAGCTCTTCACAGGCATCTAATGCCATTAACATCGGCTGAATGCCGCTTGTACCACTGGCGTAACGACCTACCCGCACCTTAATACCGGCGATAATATCGCTGTGTTGTTCTGCTATCTCTAGCAGAGCATGCGAATTCAGTAACTCAGGATTACTGCACTCGCCAACCATGACTTTTTCGGAAAAAGCGAATATTCCGGCAAACGATATATTTAAAAAGGGCAGGATACGGACCCTTGCCGGCTCGATAACGTGTCGCAGGAAACCCTGAAAATTTCCCGGCCCGGCAGTACCCGCATCAACTAACGTAGTACAGGCAGATTTATCCGCGTGCTCATCGGGATCAACACCAATTGAAGTGCCACCCCAGTAGACATGCGTGTGTAAATCGATCAGTCCAGGGACGACCAGAAAACCCTGACAATCTACCATCTCGGCATTTTGACTACGGAGATTCTCACCGACGGCAAGAATCCTGTTACCGCTCACCGCGACATCAAGTATTGCGTCGGTATCTGTCACCGGATCTATGACTCGACCGCCACAAAGAATCAAATTTGCCTGCATAGCTAAGTGCCGAATAATGGTTCGGCCCTATTCTGCCACAACAGGGGCGGTAGCCTAAAACAATTCTATGCCACCGTCGTCTTCTTCCGGCTCAACCATATTGACTTCATTCATCGACGCAAACGCATCCTGGAGTTGCTCCTGTTTTTGAGTAATCTGTTTTAAATTGCCCAGAATATCGGTAAATACACCATGCATCGTGGTGCTGGCATCGAGCTTTTTGATAGCCTCTCCGATAGCGTTTTCAACGGTACTTAATACCCGCGCTTCCTGATCTTCTTCCAGCCCCATGCGCAACAGGTCTGTATTTAATTCTGTCACCATCGTGTCGAGTAACACTTCGCCATCTTTTTGTTTTACTACCAGTGTTTTCGCCAGATGGTAAAGCTGACTACGTATCTGTCCAAACGCTTTCATCAAATCCTTACTCTGGTCGGCCAGACCCTGTTCTACCTTAATGACATTCATTTTCGAATCTATCGCTGCCAGCAACATCGGTAACAAATCCTTGATTCGTCCATAACGATCCATATCATCCAACGGCATATTTCTGATCAGAAGGCTCAAATTCACAAAATTAACGATTGTTCTACCTCCAAAATCGATAAATCGTTGATTACGATCGAGCATTTCCATCATTTCTTTTTCTAGCGGTTTTATCGCTTCATTATTACTTTTCCAGACAGGCGCATCGTCGGTAAGCAGCATCGTGACACAATTTAGTTGAAACTGGTGACAGATATCGAGCAAAGCATCGATTAGCGGTTCCATCTCAACGAATCCATAACTTCTTTCGACAAACTGCATTGCCAATCCGAGTTCACTGGATCCTGTCAGGGCAACCATCGCGGTATTATGTGCCTGCTCAAACTGTTCTTTCAGGCGGCGTTTTTCTTCACGGTATCGAGCCAGCACTTTGAGTTTTGATACCAGATCATCTTTTTCAAACGGTTTTATCAGATAATCATCGCCACCTGCTTCATAACCCCGGATACGCTCATGCAGACTCGAATGTGATGACAGGAATACGATCGATATATCCGCTAGCTCATTGCTACTGCGAATTTTTTCGCAGACATCATATCCATTCATCCCCGGCATTTCGACATCGAGGACAATAATATCAGGGGCATATTCAGCCGCTTTTGCTAATCCATCCTCGCCATCAACAGCATATAACTGTTCGAAATCTTCCTCAGCAAGCGCCCGGCCGATCATTTTTCGACTAGTGCTATCGTCATCTACAGCAAGTATTTTAATCATGGAGTCCATATTTAAGCTGTATCGGCCGGTAAATACCAAAGCTGAATAATATTTGCCTTTGGATATAGCTTATAGATATAGATATACTGCTGACCTCTCTCCTAATATCGACAGTTAGGGCTCAACCCCAGGACCGGGCAAGCCCGGCACGAATACCCCAGCCGCAAAGGCAGATCGAGTTGCCAGACATTTATCCGCATGCTTTGCATGATCGCTTATAGCTGTCCGTCTTCTTCCAGCACTTTGCGTGCGACGCGAAAACATTCCAGCGACTGCGGCACACCACAATAAATACCGACAACATGGCATATCGCTCGAATTTGTTCCTTCGTCACGCCATTGCTAATCGCGCCACGACAATGAATTTCCCATTCGTGCATCTTACCCAGTGCACCGATCATCGACAGATTCATCATCGAACGGGTCTTTGCATCGATGGCATCATCGCCCCAGCCAAAGCCCCAGCACCAGGCGGTCATCGCCTCCTGGAAAGGT
>JAAEOZ010000642.1 GCA_024222685.1 Gammaproteobacteria bacterium
GGCATCAACAGCGATTATCTGATCTGGCAACCATTGCCGAAGTGCTTGGGAAAGCCGTCGGGCCTGTCGATATTGTGTTTTCGCACAACGACCTGCTGGCGGCTAATTTTATCGATGATGGTGACAAAATCTGGCTAATCGATTTTGACTATGCAGGGTTTAACAGTCCATTGTTTGATCTATCCAATCTCGCTTCCAATAACGAACTTGGCGCAGATCAGGAAATAACCATGCTTGAAGCTTACTTCGGTCATTCATTCGATCGACACCACTGGCGAAGTTATTACGCCATGAAATGTGCGTCTTTACTGCGAGAAACCATGTGGTCTATGGTTGCTGAAATTCATTCAGATCTTGAGGTTGATTTTGAGGAATACACCGCCGTGAATCTGCAACGCTTTGAACAGGCATATGAAGCATTTCAAAATAAATATTAGTTGAGACAAATCATCCTTGACAGCGTCGCTTCAGGGCAAAAGAATGGCCGATAAGAATATGCCCAGAAGCAAGGCTGTCAAGGACGTAGCCGCTGCGCGGTGATTTGCAGGACTAATTAAAAAGGTAACCCATGAAACTAGACATTGATTTTGTACGAAAACAGTTTTCTCAGTTAAACGATGAACCGGATTTTGTATTCGCTTCCAATGCGGGCGGGAGTTATGTCTGCAATCAGGTTAACGAGCTGATGGAGCATTACAACAGACATACGCGTGTACAGCCCTATTCGCGATTCCGTACTTCAGCTGAGGCTGGCAAGGCGATGGATCGAGCAAAGCAGCTTTGGTCAGAGGCACTGAATATCGATTTATCTGAGCTAACTATCGGGCCGTCTACTTCGATTAATACCTATGTGATGGCACAGGCAACAGGTGCGGGCTGGAGAGCAGGTGACGAAATTGTTGTCACCAATCAGGATCACGAGGCTAATAGCGGTGTGTGGCGTCGCAAAGCCGAGGAAAAAGGCGTCAAAATTCGGCAATGGGAAGTTGATCTCGAAACCGGTTTGCTCGATTCGGATCAATTACTGGAATTGCTGAATGAAAATACGCGTTGGGTTTTCTTCACGCACTGTTCCAACATCGTCGGCACGGCTAATCCGGTAAAAGAAATAAATCAACTCGTTAAAACTAATAGCAGTGCAAAAGTTTTCGTCGACGCAGTTGCCTATGCACCCCACCATATCTGTGATTTGAAAGCACTGGGCATCGATGGCTACGCCTTCAGCCTCTACAAGGTTTTCGGCCCGCATCAAAGCCTGTTGTACGTAAATGCTGACATCAGAAACCAGCTCGCTTCACAGGCACATTATTTCAACGCAGGTATGCCGAGCTACGATTTTAACCCGGCGGGGCCCCAGCATGCACAGGTCGCAGCCTGCGCCGGTGTCATCGATTATTTTAATCTACTACACGAACATCATTTTGGTAGTTCACAAACCGGTCCGGTAGACAGGATGAAGGATTTGCACGGTTTAATTCAGCAGCACGAAAATCAGCTCGCAGCTCCGATCATAGATTTTCTAAGCAGGCATGCCGATATCCAGTTGATTGGAAAAACGCATGTAGATGATAATGACCGCGCACCGACTATCGCATTCAAGCCACTTAAACAAAGTTCCGAATCGCTGGTGCATACTTTGCAGGATAATGGCATTGGCACCGAAAACGGAAACTTCTACGCGCATCGCCTTATCACCGACCTGGGTATCGACCCGGAGGATGGTGTCGTACGTTTATCGCTGGTACATTACAACCAGCAGGCCGATGTTGATAAGATCGTACGGGAGCTGGATCGGGCATTGAATTAAAGATTGCCACGCTGCGCTTATTGCCATGGAAGGCATGTATGCTGCAAAAGCATCGTTACAGGGATGTAACTTAGTAGAACAATGCAGGAGCTATTGTCGAGGAGCATTTTCAGTCGCAATGACAGCGTGCCTATCCTCTGAGCCAGGCCCGTCATTGCGAGGAGCGTAGCGACGTGGCAATCTATCGAATTTAAGCCACATACCAGGAACGCCAATGAAAAAGGGATTTGTTTATATGATGACAAATAAAAATAACACCGTCATTTATACCGGAGTAACTTCCAATCTTGAGCAAAGAGTGTGGCAACACAAAAACAAAATTTCTGAAGGGTTCACCAAGAAGTATAACTGCAATAAACTGGTATGGTTTCAAGCTGCTGAAGAAATCACTTCCGCGATTGCAAGAGAGAAACAAATTAAATCCGGGTCTCGCAAGAATAAGGAATCACTTATCAATGAAATCAATCCTGACTGGGTGGATCTTTCAGAGCAATTTTTTCGGAATTTAATAGTGCCTTAAATGGTTGGGATTGCCGCGGTTGTCATTGCGAGCGCAGCGCGGCAATCTCTAACTATAATAAATTTACTCTGAAAGATTGCCACGCTACGCTCGCAATGACAGCCGTATTCTAATTAATCAGGATTTACCTAACATATAAAAAACTCGTGCTGCGTCGTTGTTTATGGTTTGCTGCCTGATGGTATCGGAGATAACGGCGGAAATACTGCTAGCTGCCGGGATAAATTAATACTACATTACAGATAGCCATAACTAATAAAGGGATATTTCTATGCTAATAACGGCTTTTATCATTCTGGCGATATGCACGGTTTTTGTTATCGCCGACGAGCCATTTACTGGAATAGTATTTGCCGCCATGTTGGCATTGCTCTGGCATTTTAAGCAAAAAATAGCTGAGCTGACGCAACGCATCCATAAACTCGAATACCCGCCTGAGGAAGTTGCCGAGCAGCTGCCGCAACAAATGCCAGTTACGCCGACTCCTGACGAAGAACAATTCGATACGGTTTCGGAAGCAGTAGAACAGGAACTCACATCACCACAACCCGAAGCTGCACCAGCGACTATGCCTATGGATACAGTAGAGTCCATACCGCTAAACACTGATACTGTCGTAGCTGCCAGCATAGAGCAGACGCCTGATGAAATACCACAACAGGCCGAAATTCCTGCCCCACCGAAACAGCCGAAAGGCCCGAGTTTTATCGACAGGCTGATTAAAGCTGGCTGGAACTGGTTTACCGATGGCAACGTATTTGTTCGAGTCGGCATTATAATTTTATTTATGGGCATGACGTTTTTGATTCGTTACGCCGTCAATGAAAATTTAATCCCGATTGAGCTACGCCTCGTAGCCGTTAGTGCGGCTGCGATTGGACTCCTGGCCTGGGGCTGGCTAAAGCGCGAAAAAAAGCCCGGATTTGCTTTAGTGGTACAGGGTGGTGGTATCGGATTACTCTACCTGACGATTTTTGCCGGCTTTAGTCTTTATCATGTTATTCCCTCTACGCTGGCTTTTATACTTCTCGCCCTGACCGTCATTCTTGCCGCCGTTTTAGCAGTTTTGCAGGATGCCAAAGCACTTGCATTATTTGCCACTATCGGCGGATTTCTGGCACCCATTCTGACCTCCAGCGGTAGTAATAATTACATCGGGCTGTTTAGTTATTACACAATACTAAACCTCGGCATATTTGCCATCGCCTGGTTTAAGTCATGGAGAATCCTCAATTTTGTCGGCTTTGTATTTACTTTTGCAATATCCGCTACCTGGGGTGCGCTGAGTTATGAGGATATTTATTTTTCGACAACCGAGCCTTTCCTCATTATTTTCTTTCTGCTTTACGTTGCCATCGGCATATTGTTCGCCCACAAACGCACCCCTTTTTACAAAGACTATGTCGATAGTTCACTGATATTTGGTACACCCCTGCTCGCATTTGGTATGCAAACAGCGATTGTTAATATTTTTGAATATGGCATTGCGATAAGCGCTGCTTTGCTGGCAGTTTTTTATCTGCTGTTAGCCAATGTTCTATGGAAAAAATTTGGCGAGCGCCTTCGTCTGCTAAGCGAAACATTTTTGTCGCTCGGAGTCATTTTTGCGACGCTGGCAATACCATTCGCAATTGATGGCACTTTAACTGCGGCAACCTGGGCTATAGAAGGCGCTGGTATCCTGTGGATTAGTATCAAACAACAACAGAAGTATCGCCGGCTTTTTGGTATTGCACTGGTGTTTGCTGCAGGCGTCATGCTCGTCTCAGAACTGCTGCTGCCCATTGCTGCACCGCGTCCTGTTTTCGATTTCGCCTTCGCAAATAGCGCATTTATCGGCTGCGTCATTATTGCTATCGCAGCGAGTTGCAGTTGCTGGTTAGTATCGACCGAATATGACGGCAAATTCAGTTTCGAAGCGATACTAACCTACCCGTTACTTGGTTATAGTCTACTGGTGTTATTGCTCGGCTTCGAATATCAGATTTTCGACTTTGAGCTGTATCGCCAGCATGGCAGCTTACTCGCGGTTCTAAGTGCTGTGAGTATAGTCGCTTACACTGTTGCAGCGGGGAAATTGCGCTGGCACTGGGGGCACTGGACAGGCGTTGGCTTTATTATACCTTTGGCTACAGCCGCAATCCTGGCCTATGCCTACCAACATCAACTGGCGGCTTACTATGGCTACCTGGTATGGCCTTTATCAATAATTGCATATTTTTATGCGCTCAGGCAGGCAACCGATACCGTCACTGCAAAATTTCTGCTAGCCGCGCATATTCTGATATCGATTGTGATAGTCGCTTTATTATTATGGGAAGGATTGTGGCAATTGTTACTGGTTTATTCACTCCTTACCATTGCTTTCAATTATCTGGGTGATCGCCTGAGTTGGCCACAACTGAAATCCTGCGCACTGATATTTTTACCGGTACTAATCATCACCAGTATCGGAGCCATTAAAATAGACGGCAATCTGGTCGACCTGTCTGCAATCGCTGGCGGAGGAAGCTGGCCTTTTCCGGCAGGCAATATTCTCTGGCCTTTTGGTTTCGCGGTGTATTTCTACCTGCTCTACAGGAATCAGCAGGTCGAAGAAAGAATTACCAAAGGCTTACACTATGCCGGGGCGGGTTTAATTGCGGCAATGCTATTGTGGTTGGGTCTGTGGCCATTATTACTTGGCAGCAGTTTACTCACCATGCTTTGCTGCTACCTCTGGCAAAAGTTTTGCTGGGCAGAAATGCGCATCACTGCGATGGCATTATTACCATTAATGTTATTAACTGCCGTGATTAAATGGGCCGGGGCCGATTCAGGGAACTCAGACCCATTTCATTTACAGAGTTTTAACATCAATTTCGAAACCAGTTTTGAGCTCGGCTATCTGTTATGGCCACTCAGCTTCACTGCTTTGTTCTGGAGTTATCGCCAGTTCGAAAAAAGCAACCAGGCGCCAGCCGGACTGCTACCCAGTGCTGGCATTTTATTGCTGGCGGCACTGATTACTACGGAAGCTTCCTGGCATATACTCGACTATGTCGAATTCAGAAATGCCTGGCACCTGGCATGGCTGCCGATACCTGCTCTGGCAACCCTCTGGTTAATTATGAAGCAGCGATTCTGGCCCTTTAGCAGTTATCATCAGAGCTTTCTGCAGTTTGCGGTAATTCCCCTGTCTCTGTTTCTGGTTATCTGGTCACTGACACAATTGACCTCTTCGGGATTCAGTGCACCCCTACCCTGGCTACCCCTCATCAACCCGCTGGATATTCTGCAGGCCATTATTGTAATGGCTGCCCTGTGGTGGTCTGCCAGGCTATTTTCTCAATTTAAAATCCAGCCACCACAAACTGTTTTAAGAAACCTTCTACTGGCATTTATTTTTCTGTGGGCAAACGTGGAATTATTGCGTGCAATTCATCACTGGAAGAATATTGCCTGGCAAATGCCTGGCATAGTTAGCGCCGACATATCACAAACATCGTTATCATTATTCTGGGCCTTGTGTGGTTTGCTGGTAACCCTGTACGCGACTCGTAAAAGTAACCGTATGCTGTGGATTTACGGTGCTGTTTTACTGGGCATAGTGGTATTAAAATTGTTCATTATCGATCTGGCGGCACAGGAAACTGTCGAGCGTATTATATCTTTTACCGGCGTCGGTTTACTGCTCACAGCAGTTGGTTACTTTTCCCCTATCCCGCCGAGGGCAGCGGATGCCAGCGGAGAGAATAATGCTTAAACTTTTTCAGTTCGCTCTGTTAGTGCTTGCCTTTATTGTCTCACCGATGCAATCAGGCTATGCGGCTGAACAGAATGGCTTCGAGTGCAGCTTCCGTCTCAGTCAGGGGCAAACATCGGTTCGCTATTTTTCATTAACACCCGAAGTATATCGCTGCATTAAACACCTTAATCACAGGGATCTCAGTATCGTAAACAGCAATCATCAGCCCGTGCCTTTTAAACTCAGCTATGCCGGTACTACAGTCGATAAAAAAAGCCATAACAGGACAATGACGTTTTATCAGGAGCCCTCTGCCTCAGCCTATAAAACCGGTGACCAGATTCGACGAATTGCCCAGTTAACGGGCACCAGGTCAGGTAACGAAACTGATACGCAATGGCAAAATAAGAATATCTACTATTCATCGATTATTATCGAGCAACAGCAGGATAGCAACCAGTTGCAAAGTATCACGATTAATATTGATGATGGATATGATGCGGTAAATGCTACTGTCGTACTGGAATCGAGTAACGATTTGCAAAACTGGACGACTACGCTTGCGCCGCATCACCTGCTATTTTTAAATGGCGAAAACAAAACGCTGACTAACAATAAATTAAAACTGGCATCCTATCGAAGGGCTAAATATTTCCGCCTCGCGGTATTGAGTAACATCGAAAAATTTACCCAAAAAATTAGCGCAATAGAGGGCGAGTACCAGAAAATAAAATATAAGGCACCCGAATTGAGCTGGTTTAAACCATCCCGATTCAGTCCTCAGGCAGAGGCGAATGAGTGGGTTGTTGACCTCCCCGATTTAATACCGGTAACGCGCATGCGATTCACGCTTGCAGATGATATCGTTTTTTATCAGGGTTCCATCTATATGGAGCCATATATCAACCCTGATGTTGAACAGAGTTCTCGAAAGTTACGCGATGAGGGTAGGAAAAAACTGAAAAATTTACTTAAGAAAGGCATCTCCTCAAGTTCGCCGAGCAAAGCTGGCGCCAAGTCCTGGCGATATATCAGTGGGTTTAACCAGTATCGCATCAAGACTGAAAATGGCAGCCTGCGCAGTTCCGATATAAGCCTGAATCGTGTCCAAAGTGAGCGTTATCTGCTCAAATTCAGCCAACCACAGAATTTGCAGCAGAACCAGATGCCCCTCCTGGAACTTGGCTGGCAACCACCTGTTATTACCTTCATCGCCCAGGGTAGCGGGCCGTTTTACCTGCTCGCCGGTAACGCACAGATACCACAAAAAATCAGCTTCCCCGCTCAGATATCATCACTCGACAAAAATACAGAACTGGTGAATTTGATAGAGACAAATACGATAAGCAATGAAAGTCCAGCTTCGAGTGACGAACAGGCTATGAATACGCAAACCAACTGGGGGAAAATATTACTCTGGATTGTTCTCTTACTGGGCGTCGCTATTATGTCGTTTATGGCTTACCAGTTAGCCAGGAAGATGCGGGAAGAAAAGGGCCTCTGATTTAATTCCAGGCTATTTTACCCCTGGTTTCTTATGAAACAGCCGGTTTATTCAAACATTAAAATCTCACAAATTTGCAAGCATCTACATCAATTTTGAATTTTTCCTGATTAGACCCACTAAAAGTAGTGACGACTAGCTGTTCGGCTGACGACTCGTATTTAATCTCCTTGATTAATGATACATCTATTTGACAATAAACCTGTTTTACCATCCGTTTAATACACAGGGGACCTTGCCATATATCAGGTGATTTAATGTCATTCGGCCTAAAAATCTTAACCTGGTAGCCTGCCAACTCCAGGTAAGTGTGGGGTTCTTCAATCGGACATTTATTTTCATAACTGATGGCGGACGTCTGGCACGAAGTAAGAAACAAAGTTCCCAATATCCAATATGACCGCCAAAATAGCCAACTCATTTCGTAGGACTCCTACAGGCGTATATGACTTTATCTCTATCCGTCTTATTCCATGACCAATTTATAGTGGTATTCTTTTTTGCCACACCCCCTATACTGCCCCAGTAAGCGGTGGGATATTTACCGTGGGAAAGTGTTCCCGGCACAACCACCACTACATGACCGTGTTTTTCAGCTTTTAAGCCTGCTAATACAAACTTACCATTTGTCGCCTGAAGTTTGGCTTCTACTCCTGATTTTAAAATTGTCCATGGAGGTTTTTGAATCTGATCAACAACATCATTAGCTTGTCCAGTGACAGTAATTCCGAGATCGGCAGCAATCGCTTTGACATAACCACTGCAGTTTTTCTTATATTCTTCCCAGTATTTTTCGCACAAGCTTACAATTATATTAGAACTTACATTTCCCAACATTATTTGAATATCCAGTAATCTTTATACGTAATTATTTAATTTGTAAACTCACCGATTCTCAACTGGCACCTCAGCAGAAAACTCAAACTCCCCCCCCGCCATTGCCTGGAAATAATAAACCACAATACTAATCACGCCCCAGCTGAGTCCGACCACCACGCCGGCATCGAGAATTCCTCGCCAGGGCTGACTGATCTGGTTGAAGATTAATATCAGTACCACAATAGCGAGCGTCA
>JAAEOZ010000643.1 GCA_024222685.1 Gammaproteobacteria bacterium
ACCACCAATAAATTCACGTCAATATCGCTGCTGAGGCATCGAAAATAGAGGGGGCCAGGTCTTTCCGTATCGCATCACTCAAACCGTTTTATTATCCGGCTGTCAGTCGTGTAATGCCTGTCAAAGTATTCGCCGATTTGCTTCATCGTATACCCGCCCGACAAATAGGCCTCTTTTCTGAAATGCGGGGATGTCATCCAGTGCCGCCATTGCATTTATTTTTTGTTGATGTTTTTCTACAAAGGCCTCCCCGCCTAATAAAATCTGTTTCTGGACGTTTTCCCAGATCGGTGACAATTCCACCCCTGCTCGAACGAAGTCAATATAGCATTCTCTAGATCGTTTACGTTGTCGCCCAAACTGACTGAGCAACCAGTCCACCTGTAGCCAGCCCGGTTTCACTGCATCTCCTATGGTGGCTTTGTAGCTACTCCATTGCCACTGCTCTATCTTTTTAACTATCCCCGCTCTAATCGGGTTAAGTACAACATAGCGGGATAATTCCAGCAGGTAAGCGTCCTTTTCGACAAGAAT
>JAAEOZ010000644.1 GCA_024222685.1 Gammaproteobacteria bacterium
GTCGAAGTCGTCGATGTTGCGACCATCGATACGAATCTGGGAGCCGTCAGCGTCAATCTCGAATCCTGACTCGCCGCCGATGACCACGCGGGCGGCGTCTTCACCTCGTTCCTGAACCGTAATCTGCGGCACATCGAAGTCAATCGTGACCCGCTCGCCATTATCGCCGATGACTTTCACCTGGCCCGATTCGGAGACCAGGTCATTTACGTCATACGTTTCTGTGTTTCCATTGGCATCGGTCACCTGGACCGTGTTGATGTCGAGGTTGTCTACAATTGAGCCAACGGCAACTCCGAAAGCTGCCAAGCCGGCCGTTGCCAGCAATGTCACTGCTAACGCGACTACCATAAAAAAGGCTACGATTCCACCAAATATTTTCCAAAACATTTCATTATCTCCTGTTTTCTTATGCCTGCCTTTGTAGCAGGCTCTTGATTAGTTCAATTCATCATTAATCAGGATGATACAGGGAGATTGTGTAGAGAATGTGTATGAGCTTTGATAATATTTTGAGGTTTTGGTTTGACTATCAGGGCCGTTCAGTTCTGCCCAAAAATGAGATTTGGGACGCAGATACACGCGAGATAAACGCAGATATTAAGAAAAATCAGCGTCATCAGCGTTAATCTGCGTCCTGATTGACAAGAAC
>JAAEOZ010000645.1 GCA_024222685.1 Gammaproteobacteria bacterium
CTTGCCTTCGATAGTCGCGGGGATTAAATGGGACCATAACAGTGGAATATGCGATCCATTGTCGTAGATAGTAATCATGTCACCATTAATGCCTTTCTCCAGCACCACTGCACGACCGTTAGCACGGATATGCTCGCGCACCAGGCCATGGGTTGGATCCATAGTGATATAGCAGAGGTGTTTGGCGCGACAGTTATCCGCCATTTTCAGGCAAAGCTTGTCATCCGCATTGAGCACGGCGGTATCATTAGCGATACGTACCACAGTTTCTTTTACGCGCGCCAGTTGCTCCAGTGTTTCGATTCCGCCGAGCCCCATGTGATCGGCAGAGATATTGATACAGGCAGCGACATCACATTCCCGATAACCCAGACCGGCACGCAGTATGCCGCCGCGTGCGGTTTCGAGTACGGCAAAATCGATGGTCGGATCACGCAAAACAATTTGTGCAGACTGCGGCCCTGTCATATCTCCCTTAACCGTGACCCGACCATCCACCTGAATACCCCCGGTTGATGTCATACCGACCACATGGCCACTGGTTTTCATGATATGCGAGAGCATTCTTGTTGTTGTGGTTTTACCATTTGTTCCGGTAACTGCCGCAACTGGAATTCGCGCCGGTGCACCAGGTGGGTAAAGCATATCGAGCACCTTGCCTGCAACATCACGCGGCTCGCCTTCGCTCGGCGCAACATGCATACGAAAACCGGGCCCGGCATTCACCTCGGCTATGCCACCACCAACATCTTTGTAGGAGTGAGTAATATCGTCGGTAAGAAAATCGACACCACCGATATCGAGCCCGACCGCACGAACCGCTCGAATCGCCATCTCACGATTATCGGGATGCACCACATCGGTCACATCGATAGCAGTACCACCGGTAGAAAGGTTGGCAGTAGAGCGAAGGAAAAACTGCTCATCTTTCTTTAATACGGTATTTTCATCATAACCAGCATCCTGCATGAGACGTTGTGCCTGAGCATCTATCTCTATGCGCGTCAGCACTTTCTCATGGCCGATACCACGGCGAGGGTCGGCGTTGACGATCTCCACCAGCTCGGCGATGGTAGAACGGCCATCGCCGATGACATGTCCGGGTACGCGTTTGGCAACAGCAACCAGCTCTCCATTGATCACCAGCATGCGATGATCGTAGCCAGAAACAAAACTTTCGGCGAGCACAAAGCGCGATCTGCCCTGTTTTCTGGCGACATGAAAAGCTTCACGAACCGCCTCATCGGTAGTCAGATTGATGCTTATGCCACGCCCGTGATTGCCATCCAGCGGTTTGATTACAACCGGATAACCTATCCGTCTGGCAGCACTCACCGCTTCGTCTTCGGTACTAAACATGGTCTGCTGCGGTACAGGCAATCCCATATCTTTTAGTATGCTATGAGTGCCTTCTTTATCACTCGCCAATGATGTAGCGATAGTGCCGGTTCCGCTGGTCACGGTAGCCTGGATACGCGTCTGGTACTTGCCGTGGCCAAACTGTACCAGGCTGTATTCATTCAGGCGTAACCATGGGATATCACGCTCAACCGCTGCATCGACCAGAGATTGCGTACTCGGTCCGAACTCGCGACGCTGCGCACGTAATACGAAAGACTCCAGCTCAGTCTGGAAATCAAAATTATCGTCGACAGGGTAATCGATCTGCTGCTGCAAAAACTCGGGTAATAAATGCATTAACAACTTGAGTGCGAGATGACCCGCCTCGATACCGGCATCGCGCTGTTTATAGGCATAGACCATGTTGTACATACCCGGTTCCCCTGTGGTACGAGTACGCCCGAAGGACACCCCGGAGCCGGCGATATTCTGAATTTCAAGCGCGACATGCTCCATAATATGACCCATCCAGGTGCCATCATCTTCGGTAAGACGACGTAGAAAACCGCCGGGCTTTCGATACGAACAACCATGCTCGGCCAGGCTCGGAATAGCCTGTTGCAGACCATCGGTAAACTCCTTACCACATTTAACCGATGGCCAGTCAATCAGCACACCAATATCCAACACCATACGGATAACCGGAAAATTGGCATGTATACTCGGTCCGACATAGACATTGGTTGCTGTTATCTTCATATAAATTTCCTCTAAGAAAGCGTGCCTGAGTACAACTTTGACAGATACAAAACGTTTTTGCTTACAGGGTACACGAACTGTATCGATGCACAAAACCAAACATTCATATTTGATCGAGCATAAACGGGTTACATATAATAGCAGTCAGCATTCGAGGGAGTTAAAGAGATCCAGGTGGAAAAGGCTTTCTTTCATGAATATCAAATCGACAGCCTCTGGAGAGAATGTGCAGCTTCAAATCGAGCAGGCTCAGGGATTCTTTTTTAGAAGCCCTGCTCATCGAAGAATAACTCAGATGCATCGGATCAATAACCGTCACCGCACCACTGCCCACAACTTCGAAGTTCTGATCGGGATTGATGAATATTGCGGTATCCTCGTCAATGCCGACACCAAGCATGAATGGATTGTATGAAATCGCGGTTAACAACCTGCCGAGTCGGTCTCTCTGGCTGAAATGCTGGTCGATAAGTAGTGAATTTGTCAGCCCCAGCCCAGGCGCCAGGTTGACCCCATCACCCGACGGTACGGTGCCGGTAGAACCGCCGGCGATCATATGCTCGGGCATAATTGCCGCACCCGCTGAAGTACCGGCCACATGCACACCTGTCGCATTCAGGCGACGAACTTTCTGCGAGACATCGGTGCCGCCTAATATAGTCGACAGGCGTAGTTGATTGCCGCCGGTTATAAATATCCCACTGGCCTGATCGAGCACTTCAAGATAATCTTCGCGACTTGCTTCGACTCGTTCATTAATGGTAATCGAGACAGCGCTTGTAACACCTATTTTACTGAATATTTCGACGTACTTCTCACCGGTATCAGGCAATAGCGAGGCCGTAGGTATGATTACAATACGGGCTTTTTTGCCTCCACAGAGCTTAACGAAACGCTTTAAAACTATTGCCGATCCGGTTCGTTCTTCGGCACCACCAATCGGAATAACATAGCCGCGAGTATGGCCATTTTTTATCGGAGATGGACTCATTATTCAAATAAACCTTTTTTCAACTGCTGACCCCGTTTGATATGCCAGACACCATTGGCCATAACACTTTCGATTTCATTATTCTCATCGACTACTAACAGGTCAGCATCGTGGTTGATTTCGATTACTGCCTTGCTATGCAGGCGCAATAATCTGGACACATTAGTCGTCATTAACGGCAGGATTTTTTCCATTGCCCAGTTGGCATCCAGCAATATCTTGAGCGTTTCAGACATCGCAGAAGAACTCGCGAAACCCATTTCAAGCAATTCCCCCTGGTCATCAAACCTCGGTAGACAGCCACCACCATCAGAACTGATGGTAAGTTTTGTCGGGTCGCAACCCAGGTCAAAATAACGATTGACCGCTTCCAGTGCAGACCAGCCACGGCTATCAGTGTCGGCTGCAGGGAACGCAGTGATATCTACATTACATCCACGACCAGTTAAATCACAGGCTTCATCAAACAATTTCTTATTGCGGTTAATATGCGTCGGATTGAACACTCGCGACGGAATTTCACTGCTATCGAGGCAGTCACGAATCATCGACAGTCCCCGCTCCCCATCACCGAGGTGAAAATGCACTACACCCGCTTTACCGGTCATTAAACCGGCCACATGCGCTTCGCTGGCCAGGCGTAGGATTTCATCGAGGCCCGGTTGACTGGAGCGATGATCACTAATTGCCACTTCACCGACGCCGATAACCGGTTCCAGATTGACAATATCACTGCGTACTGAATGCGTCAGTGTTATCACCGGTAGATGGTAACCACCGGTATAACACCAGGCCGAAAGGCCTTCTTCACGAAGCCCCATTACCTGCGTAAGCAGTGCCTGCGGATGACGGGTTAAATCATCGGTACCGAGCAATCCGATGACACTGGTCACTCCAGCACGAGTGTATTGACTGAGATGAAGCGGTGGCACTCGGGTTGACGGACCAGCCTCACCACCACCACCGGTAATATGTGCATGCGCATCTATTAGCCCCGGTATCAGTCTGGAGCCATTTACATCGGTGACATTAACGCTTAAATCATCATCGAGCACAGGAACCCGATCACCGATATAAACGATTTTACCCGCACAAATCAGTAGATGCTTAAGGCCTAAAGGTCGTGGAGCGTATATGTCCGCATTGGTGATGAGATCAAACATGAATATTTTTCTGGGAGGATTGATAGCTGTTGACTTTGAGCAATCGTACCATTTTACGGTAAGCCGCTATAAATTACCGCTATAAAATGCAAAGTCTCCACCTGAAACCACCCACAAAACCCGATTGTCGTTTATGTATTGCCCCGTTTAAAGGACTGGGAGACTAGATTATACGAAGAAAAAGCAAATTTCGAAATACTTCAGACTGTCCACAGGACCGCTTCCTGTAAGCGGGCTTCCTGCCATCACTTACACTGCTAGCACCGTTGCAACAAAGCAGCGGAACTGCTCTGTAACCCAGTGTTTAAAGCCCCGGTATTGCGGGGTTTTATTTTACTATTGTCGAACCACAGGCCAACATGCTATAAGTCCAACATACCTTTAATTTTCCTGACTATCAACATGCCAAATAATAGCCGCACAGGTGGACAAATCCTGGTAGACGCTCTCGCCATCAATCATGTCGATCGAATCTTCAGCATCCCCGGTGAAAGCTTTCTTGCCGCGCTCGATGCGCTATACGACAAGCCACAAATCGAGTTAACCACTTGCCGACATGAAGGGGGCGCCGCTTATATGGCCGAGGCCTATGGTAAACTCACTGGTAAACCGGGTATCTGTTTTGTTACCCGCGGGCCCGGCGCCACCAATGCCAGTTGCGGATTACACGTCGCCATGCAGGATTCGACACCGATGATTCTGCTCATCGGCCAGATCGCACGTAAAGATATGGACCGCGAAGCTTTTCAGGAAATTGACTATCGAAGAATGTTTGGTCAGGTCGCCAAATGGGTTGCACAGATCGAAGACGCCAGCCGTATCCCCGAATATCTAAACCGTGCTTTTGCTACCGCGAGCAGTGGCCGCCCCGGACCCGTGGTACTGGCCCTGCCCGAGGATATGCTCACCGATATTACCGAAGTATCAGACGCTAATCCGTGGAAACAGGTAGCAATTCACCCATCTGCTGAAGACATTGATAAAACACTCGAGACTCTATCTACCGCAAGTCGACCGTTAATCATCGTCGGCGGAGGTGGCTGGAGTGAGGCTACCCGGCTGGGATTGCAAAAATTCGTTGAACAGTCCGCAGTTCCGGTAGTTAATTCGTTTCGCTGTCAGGATTACTTCGATAACGAACACCCCAACTACATCGGTGACCTTGGCATAGGCGTCAACCCGGCGCTTACCGAGCGAATCCGAGAAGCAGACTGTCTGCTGGTTATCGGTGCTCGACTCGGTGATATGACCACGGCCGGGTTTGAGTTAATCGATATTCCGAGGCCGAAACAAACATTCATTCATGTCCATTCAGGCGCCGAGGAACTTGGGCATATCTATCAACCCGACCTGGCGATAAATGCCACTTCGGATGCTTTTGTGGCCGCGCTTAAAGACCGCCAGTCGAGTCAATGGAGCACATCAGAGGAGAACCTGCTTCGAGCACGAAAAATATACCAGGACTGGAATGCTTCGATTCAGGTGGAAGGCCCGCTACAGTTGTGCGAGATAATCAAAACCGTACAGATACGTACAGATGATGACACCATTATTTGCAACGGTGCCGGTAATAATACCGGCTGGTTGCATCGTTTTTATCAACATCGCAGATACCGCACCCAGCTCGCACCGACCAGTGGCACCATGGGTTACGGCTTACCCGTTGCGATTGCAGCAAAACTCGTACACCGCGATAAAACCGTAGTCGTTTTCGCGGGCGATGGTGATTTTATGATGAATAGCCAGGAACTCGCGACTGCGAAACAATATGGCGCTAATATTATCGTCATTGTCGTTAACAATGGTATTTACGGTACCATCCGCATGCATCAGGAGCGTGAATATCCGACACGGGTTATCGGCACTGATATGCTAAACCCGGACTTTTGTGCGCTGGCTAAAGCCTACGGCATGGAAGCTGAACTAGTCATCAACACCGAACAGTTTGAACCCGCTTTCAATCGTGCCCTGGAGACAAACCAGCCGACCCTGATCGAATTACAGCTCGACCCGCAGGTATTAACACCTACTGCGACGATCGATTCTTTACGTGCGTTAAAACAGTAACCCCTATCAGCTACAAATCCGGAGTTTTCTTTCGTCTTCTCTGTCGTCGATTCGACGCGTTAATGGTACCGCAGAAAATCTCTCAAATAACGAGTTCAGCGTCGATGTTGGATTCAGGTTGCCTCCAATACTGTCGACATCACCGTTAAGCGAGATGGTACTTGCCCTGATACCGCTTTCACTCAATCCATTACCATTGGGATCAAACACGATACGCGATTTACAGCCCAGGCAACTGGTATAATCAAGTACCACCGAGCCCAAACCGTCAGCTGCTGTTATATAGGCATCCGTATCGGCTGCCTCTCCTACCTGCAATTGAATACTGGACGCAGTTATATCGATATCCCCACCTGATAATCTGGCAAATGCACCCGCACTCGTACCGCCAGATAAATTGACAACAGTAGGAGAAGTTACATTAACGTCACTGGTGAACCTGATCTCAGCACTGTCGGCACCGGCCAATACTTCCAAAGCTCCCTGAAGAGACAGGTTTTTACCCGCAAACAGTGCGGCTGAACCCGCCGAGCTACCACTGCTAACTAACAGATCACCGGTAATACTGGCATTATTAACGCTGACACCGACCTGACTATCAACACCCCCGGAGATAACCAGCTGGCTTGCTGACGAGCTAAAGTTCCCGGAACCGATATCGACCACCACAGGATTGCTGCCTGATGAGGAATTCGGTCCGATTCGAGCCATACCATTACCAGTAAAAAGCAGGTTCTCGTTACCTGATTGGAAATCAATCCCCGCCTCGATCATAGCGCTACTTGAACCTGTACTGTTGTTGGTGGTATCAAAGGTGAGCGCAGGGCCGTTAATATCCGCCGAATCTATAGCGGAGACTACTACAACAGATTTGCTACCAGTATGGGCGAGATCATTACCTAACACTATACCGAGATCGGTGCCGGATAACTGGCGCAGATCGGAAGTCGTTAGAGTAGCAAATCCGCTATTCGGGGTCGCATCATTAATTTCCAGGCCATTTACTGCGCTGTATTCACGAACAACTACCTGATTCTGTGCAGTTACCGAATTACTGATCGAAAAGTCGTCGGCAATTAATTCCACATTACCGGCCAGTGAATCGACAGACTCACTGATGATCAGCGCGCCAGAATTTGACACCAGTGTGATGTTGCCGGCGGCACTCAGCGATCCTCCTATATCGATTTGCAGATTTTGGCCTTCAAGGAATATATCACCGATAGTACTACTCAGACGCGCACCCAGCCCAGGCCCAGACCTGGGTAGAAAGAAGGCTGGCAGAAGTAGACTACCATTTGCCTTCAGGGTGATGCTGGTAGCTGTTAGTTCGCCCGGTGTCAATGTACCCTGTGAATCTACCGCCTGCACACTTTGAAGGTCTATGTCGCCAGCAATAGCAGTATTCTGAATATGCAGGGCTGAAGGGGTGAGTGGCAGATAGTAGCTGAGAGTAACGTTACCAACAGAATTATCTATATATAGATCGCTGCCACCTTTTGTCACTACACTATCAACATCCTCCCCAAGATTGATATCGATGGCACTGGCAAACGCCGCAGTTTGCACCGGATTGACAGCAGAGCCTACCGCACCGTTATTTCCAGGAGAGCCATCATTCTGGAAATAAATATAATCTGTGGTGATGGTGCCGCTTTGATGGATGATATTGCTTCCATTCTGAGCGTTCAGGGTTATTCCGGAGAAGGTTCCCACTCCGCCATTAACAATCACATTACCATCGAGGGTCATATCGCCACCCGTGGTGATATCGGCAAACGAAGATGAAGGTGAAGAACTGTTATTATTGACGATCAATTCCAGTACAGTTAAGTCATCAACATCTCTGTAATTGAAAACCAGGCTGCCGCCGCCGACTTCAGTCGCAGAAGCTAAAATACTGTCCAGATCATTGCGGCTGTCGAACAGAGATACGTCGCCACCGGTGGTGGTGATATCGAGACTTGCCGCTACCAGACCACCAATTGCGCCGCCTTGATTGACGTCGCCGGTGTTATTTAATCTGACTGCACCGCCTATCGCATTTATGACATCGATGGTTAATGGGCCGTTGTTGATTAACCTTAAATTTGAACCGTTGTTTACCAGTGCATTGAGATTTGTAAAACTATTAGAACCAAGAAAATCAACATTACCAGAGGATGTAAGAACCAGATCATTTGCGTTTGTA
>JAAEOZ010000646.1 GCA_024222685.1 Gammaproteobacteria bacterium
GCAACAATACTATTGCAGTCCATACGCATCTCGCTGAGTATGTGTGCTACTGCGACTGGATGGCTGATATAAGGCTCTCCAGAAACTCTACTTTGACCTTCGTGCGCCTGTGCACCGAGTAAATAGGCGCGGTAGACTTCCTCGACTTGTTCAGGCTCAAGGTATTCAGACAATTCGTCGCAAAGCTCGGTGATCTGCGTACGATCATCATCCACCGGCTGGTGATCCGGGACTACTTTGAATAAATTGGCTTTTTCAGCCTGCGCCATAAATTATGTTTCCACTACGATTTAACTATTGGTATGCCTGATAGAAAATACTCACCCTTGACAGATGGCTTATCGGGCAGACCATTTTATCAAGACGGGATTGGGCCTTTCTGATCAAACTCGACAGTCAATGCCTCTAAAGCGAAACACTCCTCCAGGTGGCAATCCACACTCGCCCAATCCCTTCGTGTTGACCATTATTTGCCCTGAAAAACCAAAGTCAAGGATGATTTAAACCTATCCGCTCGACCTACGAAAACCAATTCATAAAAGCGTTTCTATAATCTCGAGCACTTCTTTAGAATCCCATTCAAGCGCGCCTCTATAGCCGTATCGAATAACTCCATTCTTATCAATTAGAAAATTGGATGGAAATGCATATACCCGCCAGTCGCGAACTGCCTTTCCATTTTCATCTAGTAGTATGGCAAAATTTATATCAAACGGCTCGATGAACTTTTTCACTCGTTGCGATGACTCCCCTGTATTCACAGTGAGTATGGCGAAGTCGTTAGCATTATAAAGGCGGTTCAGACGCGATAGAGATGGAATTTCATCGACACAGGGTTTACACCAGCTCGCCCAGAAATTTACTATGACAACGCGACCCTTAAAGTCAGCAAGATCGACAGTCTCTCCCTGCAGATTCTTCAATTTAAGCATCGGAGGTTTCTTATCACCGCTATAAGGCTGAAAGTTTGACGTTTTTATGGGTTGAACGGGATGTTGTTCGGTCAATTTTCCAGTCGGTCTTAATTCTGATTGTTGCAAATTAGACATCAGTCTGACAGCAGACTTCATAATCCCTGGTAGTCGCTTTCGAGCAGCAATCCCCTCAGCAGATAAATCGTCAATCGGTCTGGAAATAAATCCTGCTTCGACATTGGCGAGCAAATGCGTAAATACCCGGCTGCCACCGCTTTCCAGCCGCCGTCGTGTCGACTCAGTGAAATGAAATTTTGTCGAATATTCAGCCTGCATAAGATATATCGGTAAATGGCTGTTAGCACTTGCCTCAGTAAATTCTGCTGATTGCCCCATCGTGGTAACCGGTTTAAATAAATTTGGATAAAATAGTATGCTACCTTTAAGTAACTCGTTGTCTGGATTGAGGCGGCTATACAAGTAAATCGATTTCAAAGCCAGCTCTGCCCCTCGGCTCGCCGACGCAAAATATACCTGCTGATACTTTTGAAGCTCGGCTTCTTCAATCAGTTTCAAAATATCTCCTGGCGAAAACTGATTGAGACTGTATCGGCCAGGGGGGAGTAAATAACTTCCATGTAAGTCAACCATCCATACGTCAATACCGATATCAGCAATCGCATTTGCAATACTTGCTGTATGGGGCGAAAGACCACGTTCCGAAGGTAACCAGATGAGTAGTCTGTTTGAGTCTGCCTGATAATGTTGGACTTCAAGAGCCAGATCAGCGCTTACATCAATCTGCAGATCACGGACATTTGCGGCGTACAAATTAGTGCCTGAAAATATCAGGCACATCAACAATAATAACCAACTATTCAACAGGATTATTTTCCAACAGGAGAAGCGTTGGAAATGATAACGAATCGCCTGGGACTGCTACATATTCACTTAGCGGTAATTACGCATCTGACCGACAAGCACGCCATGTATATTTACCCGATCAGCCGGATAAATCATGGTTTCCATTTCCGAATTTTCGGGGATTAAAGCAACTTCACTGGCGCTTTTTCTTTTGAAGCGCTTAAGCGTTGCTTCTACTTTATCGATCATCGCTACAACTATATCTCCATCCCTGGCTACCGGTTGTTTTTTGATGATGACATAGTCATTGTCGAGGATGCCAGCATCCATCATCGAATCACCAGTTACGCGTAAAGCGAACAATTCCGGCCCCATAAACATCTCAGCCAGATTTATCTCCTGCTGATCTTCTATTGCTTCAATCGGTAGACCTGCCGCAATTTTACCGACCAGAGGGATAGTTGGCGCACTCACCAACGGTAATTCAACCAGATTCATGCCACGTGAATTTCCTTTCATACGTTCGATATAACCCTTGTCTTCAAGAGACTGTACGTAGCGATGGACTGTACCTTGCGAGGTTACGCCGATAGCCAGGCCTATTTCCTTAAATCTGGGTGCATAGCCATATTGAGCCAGATAGCTCCTGATAAATTGTAGGGTATTGTGCTCCTGGGTTGTTAACATGGCATACCTCTTTTTGATTCTCGTTTTATTCTCAGTTAGTTTAGAGAATAAAATGAGAAGTTGCAATGGTTAATTGACACAACTCACCGACA
>JAAEOZ010000647.1 GCA_024222685.1 Gammaproteobacteria bacterium
ACTTGCGAACCATACCGCCAGGCCTTATAGTAAGCGCCGTTCTCGACGGGGTGCTTTAAGAGCTGAGAGACGTGTTTTGCGTCAACCCGATGAACCTGATCCAGTTAACACTGGCGTAGGGATTTGAGTTATCTTTCCTGCTTCGATCCCGATACTATTTTATTCGATTCTCGGGGTAAGCATGTCCAAAACCATCTTTCGTATTTTGTTAAGCTATGTTTGTCTGCTAATGTCATTCGGCGTATTTGCGACGAAACCAGTTTTAACAATTTACACCTACGATTCGTTTACCAGTGACTGGGGCCCGGGGCCTCAGGTTAAAGAAGCTTTTGAAAAAGAATGCGACTGCGAATTAGTGTTTATTGGCCTGGAAGACGGTGTTGCCCTGCTCAGCCGCCTCAAGCTCGAAGGAAGCAATTCGCGTGCAGATATTCTTCTCGGCATTGACACCAACCTGACTGCCGAGGCACGCGCTACTGACCTGTTTGAAAAACATGGCATGACATTAACTCAAAATGCACTTCCACAAA
>JAAEOZ010000648.1 GCA_024222685.1 Gammaproteobacteria bacterium
GATACAGAGTTCAATCGTCTCAGGTAAAGCCAGCAGAAAGCGGTACTCGGCAGAGCCGATGCGGTCGGGGTTGTCCTTTAAATACGACTGGTCGTGGTTACCAACTATGGTTTTGCACTGGTAGTTTTTAAGTAGCTCAACGCAGGGATCGAGCTGATCAAAATAGCCCGCTATATCACCGGCGCAAATGATTTCCGAAACTTTCTGTTCATCGAATAATTGCAGAGCCTGCTTTAGCGGTTGCGGACTGGCATGAACGTCGCTGACGATTCCGATTCGAGTTGTCATGATTCCGCTATTATACAATCTTATCGAGATGTTTTAGCCATTCAATTTCCTGTTCAATAGATCCGTCTACAATGGCAGTCAACCACAGGACGGTGAGCAACTGCAGAATGAAACAGTAGCCCTGCAGGTTTTCCAGTTTGAGATCGGGCATACTCCTGCTGTAAGCATTTAAAAAATTAAGACAGGCTTTTTTATCGAATCGGGCACTATTGCATACCGTAGCGAGATCCCAGTAAGGTGAAGACAGGGCCGAATACTCCCAGTCAATTACCCACAGCTTTTTCTGATCATCGAGTAATAGATTATCGAGTACCAGGTCATTATGCGACGAAACCAGTCGGCTATCATACATTTTGATCGCTTTATAAATGTTCAAAGCCTTATCGCGGCTGCTCGACAGGGCATGTTTTTCTCGTTCCGGTACTAATTCGAAGTAACAATTTAACAGGGCTTCGATGTCAGTTTGACCCTTAAAACGTATGTCAGAATAGTGTAAAGTCTTCAGGCGTTCCACAAGCTCTACAATAATACTTTCACCTTTCAAATCGGCTTTGGTCAGGTTTCTTGAATGTCTGATGCAGCAGGTTAAACTCAGGCCGGAGTCTTCTCTCCAGATTACCTCTGGAGCCAGGTTTCCGCTAATGGCCTGATCTTCATTAAATGCTTCTATGTTACGATCGATGAATTGGCTGGTTTCTCTTTTTGGTACCCGCAGCACATAATTATGATCCTGATATCGAAGGTGAAAATTTAAATTGGTTAATCCTGAAAGCGGTTTGATCCCAATATCTTCAACCGGTATCGATGCCAGAACTGGAATTCGTGCGAAGATTTGCCTGAAATCGATATCGGTCACATTGATCCCAGGTATTGCCGGATTTCAGGATGTTCAGTATTGGCCAGTAATTCATCTGTCGGTGCAATCTCGATAACATGACCCTGATTCACGAACGCGGTTTTCTCAGAAGCCTGGCGCGCATCTGCCGGGTGATGGCTTACCAGTATTACCGCCATATTTCTGTCGATAGCCAGTTGCCTCAATATATCGATCATCTCCTCACGTAGGGCTGGCCCAAGTGCGGTGAATGGTTCATCCAGCAATAACACGGGATGCCGACGTACCAATGCGCGGGCAATCGCAACGCGCTGCTGCTGGCCGCCGGATAATTCTCCGGGTTTGCGTTTCTGCAGCCCGGTCAGACCGAGTTTCTCCATCGCGTTTTCTATGCTCAATTGTTGCTCGCTATTGAGTTTGAGTGAGGCATTCAGGCCAAGCGCGATATTGGTAAATACGTCTAGATGCGGGAACAGGTTGTGTGATTGAAACACCATACTCAAAGGTCGAGCGGCTGCATCGAGATGCTGGATCTCGTTGTTGTTAATGCAGATCGTGCCCGCCTCAGGTGTAATAAATCCAGCAATTAAATTCAGTAAACTGCTTTTACCGGAGCCGCTGGGGCCAATCAGGCTGAGAATCTGGCCGCTATCGACCGAGAGGTCGAAACACATCGACATCGATTCCGTGCCATCATCGGATGGGTAGGCATAACATAGCTGCCTGACTCTAAGCATGCCGCTTTCCGCCGATTAAAAGCTCAAGTAACCAGAAAATCAGTAAACAGCATAGCAATAGAAATACAGCGGTGACCGCCGCCTCTTCGACCAGATACGCGCCGAGCTGATGATATAACATGAGTGGCAGAGTTGTTGTCTGAGGTGTGCCGAACAACGCGATGACACCGAGATCACCCATCGCCAGCGCTGCAACCAGGGCCGCAGCAAGACCGGTTGGACGCCTTAGTAGAGGCCATTCGATCAGACGTAATCGATGCCAGCCGGATATATTTAGACTTTGGCATAGACGATGATAGCGCATTTTATTCTGGCGCATGCTGGCACCAAGTGAACGCAATGCAAACGGCAGTCCCATCAATGCATTAATGACGATAACAATCGGGATTGCCCAGTTAAATACATTAAAATGAGGGGAGATAAGTATAAAAAAACCGGTGCCCAGAACCAGCGGTGGAACGACGTAAATGATCTGGCCCGAAAGCTCCACTCCGGAGGCAGAACGTTTCTTACCACCGTAGGCGAGGTCTGCACTGGTGCGCAAAATCAACCATGCCATGCTAACCGACAGAAAAGCCGCGGTCAGGCCGATGCAAATACTTATCGCCGCCGCACGCCATAATGCTGTGCTGGAAAGAACTGAAAAAATTGAGCCGCTAATCGCATCCAGTAGCATCGCCAGCAGAGGCATGGTAACAAAAATTACAGTAGCCAGAATAAGCAATGCATTCATGGGTGTTTTATTGCTCGTGGTATCACTACTCTGTGCAGATAACGTAATGTTGACTTCGGGCATTTTCTGCATAAAAAACGCAATCGCGGCAACAGTTGCACAGAGTAGCAGTTGCAACAGCGCCAGTACTACTGCCTGTAAAGGGTCGAAGTCAAATCGCAGGGATTGATAAATGGCAACTTCCAGCGTAGTACTTTTAGGCCCGCCGCCAAGTGTTAATACAACGGCAAAACTGGTCAGACAGAGCATGAAAATCAACAGGCATACACCGGGCAGTGATTCGCGTAACACAGGCCATTCCAGATGCCGCCATTGCTGCCACTGATTCATCTGCAATTGCTGACTCATATGCCAGTAAGATGTCGGAATTGAATACCAGCTCGGCAGCAACAGCCGAATGGCGAGCGGCAGGTTAAAAAAAAGATGGGCGAGCAAGATACCATTCAGGCCATATAGATCTCGGCCGAGCGGAATCCAGCCGCCACTGCCATACACAGAGACAATACCGAGTACGGCGACCACAGCCGGTACTACCAGGGGTAATCCAAAGAGCCGCAGTATCAGATTACGAAATGGAAACAGGCCAAAACGAGCAAAAGCTCTAGCCACCGCAACAGCCAGCCCGACGCTGAGTACTGTCGATAATGTTGCCTGCCAGATACTGAAAGACACAACCCCTGCGAGGTACTGACTGTGCCACAACGCTGTCAGATTTAACTCATCATCTGATGCCAGTCCGTGACCGACCAGCGCCGTGAGCGGTACAAGGATGAGCATCGCCAGGAACAACAGAACCGGATAGGCAGAACGGGCTGTGCGTTGCATTAGCTAGCGATAGCTTAGTTGGCCAGAGCTTCAAGCCACTCGCTGACCCAGTGTCTACGTTGCGAAGCGACCTCGGTATCGGTATAAAGTAGAGCGTTTGACGGTTGCACCAGTTCATGAAACCCAGCGGGTAAAGAACTGACAGGCAGTATGGCCGGATACATCCAGTTAGTCGTCGGGATGATAGTTTGAAAACGCTCGCTGGTCATGAATGCGAGGAACTGTTTCGCCAGGGGCTTGTGTTTGCTGGAAGCCAGCATGCCGGCGACTTCGATTTGCTGATAATGACCCTCTGAAAAAGCTGCTGCGGCAAAACGTTTATCCTGTTCAGCAATAATGTGATATGCCGGAGAGGTTGTATAACTCAACACCATGGGTGCTTCACCTTTAAGGAACAGGCCGTAGGCTTCGCTCCAGCCTTTACTCACAGTGACAATACGTTTCGATAGTTTTTGCCAGGCATCGAAGGCTTTATCTCCATATACTTTTTTCACCCAGAGCAAAAGACCGAGTCCGGGCGTGCTGGTGCGTGGGTCCTGTATGAGAATTGGCGGTGATTTATCGTCTTCAACCAGTTGCTTTAAACTGGTCGGCGGCTGCGACAGGGTTTCGCGATTATAAACAAATGCGAAGTAACCATAATCGTAAGGCAGAAAGACATCGTCACTCCAGCTTTGTGGAAGTGCATTTTGAGTTAATGTCATGCCATGTTTTTCAAACAGGTCAGTAGCGCGTGCCTCGGCAGTCAGGTTGGTGTCAATGCCGAGAAGAATATCTGCACGCGAATTGCTTCCTTCGAGCTTGAGGCGGCTGA
>JAAEOZ010000649.1 GCA_024222685.1 Gammaproteobacteria bacterium
ACGGTCTGATGAAAACTGAACAGAGTCAGTCCAGTCTGAACTTTGTCGACGGTTCTTCGGGTATCCCCAGTTCATATGCGCTCGAGGCCACATCTATCGAGCCTTACGAGTAAACGACGGTTCCTCGCAAGATTCCGGGACGCCTGACTGCCGCTAATGCGGGAATGGCTCCATTTTTTAATACCAGGCTTCTTTTATGGGTCGTTAGCGACCGCTGATGTTTCCAAATTCAGCGTTTGCTATTTAGAGAGAGGCAATAATTGATTAGTGTGCCAGTTTTGTGCCCCAGTAACTGGCGATTACTGGCATTTACTGGCACAAATGGGAATGGAATGCATCGTAAGTAACTGATTTTATTAAGTTAGAAAAATATAAGTCCGACTGAAAATCCTCGTGTCGGTGCCGAACGCGGACCGCCGAGTGCGGACCAGTCCGATCCCGCCCCTGGGCACCACTTAACTATTGGTCCGAACCGAATTCCGGTATGCATTTTTAAGCCGCGACCTGGGTCGTCGTATCTGCGCTTCGAGCGAGTTGCTGAAACTGACCGCCCCTGAACACCAGGGGCGGTATCGGATATCTGGCATATTCAATGATCTTACCCACCAGCATTGTATGATCACCCAATAGGATTGA
>JAAEOZ010000650.1 GCA_024222685.1 Gammaproteobacteria bacterium
CCTAACTGATGTAACGGTTGATGATAGCGATATAATTACGTCCGATAATGACTTAGGGCTGATGATCTGCCTGGATGGCAGTGTTCAGGCAGGTGCCGAAGTAGAAAAAATTGACAATTCTGATTGTATTTCTGCCGATGCCATATCCGGCTGCGAGATTGAAGTGGGCCAGTATGCGGAGGCTTTGGTCTGTGATGGTGTGGAAGAAGATTCTACCGGGATCGACGCTTCGCTGGATGACAGTGTACCTGGTAACGATATTGACGCGGTTGATGAGGGCCGGTATGCAGACGCATTGATTTGTGATAGTGTGGAGGATGATTCCGCCTGGATTAATGTTGCGCTAGTCCTTAAACAAGTGTAGCTTGAATCGAAAAATATAATTACTTTTGAAAAAGTACTCGAAACGACCTATTCAGTGCATTATAATGCATTAGTAACAAGTTAACAAAAATAAAGACTTAAATGAACGGAGTCATTTCGAGTGAATAAGAAAATATCAAAAAAATTGAGGCAACGCAAGCAAAAAATTAAACATCGCCTGAATAAAAAATCGGTATCGGAAAAGCCTGGGCCGATGCTTAATCCAGGCAACATCCATTACGATATCGCAGATCGCAGTAGCGGTGCGCTCTACGGCGGGATGGGGGCCGTACAAAAGTTGGTCAAGCAACTGGATATAGACGATGCCATCAATAATCGTCTTCATATCTTCAAAATTCATAATCCCTATTACGAATCTGATCACGTTCTCAATATTGCTTACAATATTCTCTGCAACGGGGAGTGCCTTGAAGATATTGAGCGATTGCGAAACGATGAGGCGTACCTTGATGCTGTTAACGCTATCCGGATACCCGACCCGACTACCGCGGGCGATTTTTGCCGTCGTTTTGAAACTGGACATATTGAAGCATTACAGGATGCCATCAATGAAGTTCGTTTGAAAGTCTGGAGTCAACAGAATTCGGAATTTTTTGATGAAGCAATTATTGACGCTGACGGCACAATTGCTGAGACGACCGGCGAATGCAAAGAAGGTATGGATATATCATACAAGGGTGTTTGGGGCTATCACCCTCTGGTTGTTTCCCTGGCCAATACTGGTGAGCCGTTGTTCCTTGCCAACCGCAGCGGCAACAGCAAAAGCAGTAATGGGGCGGCCTGGTATCTGGACAAGGCCGCCGAGTTGTGTCAACAAGGCGGATTCATAAAGATTCGTCTTCGCGGTGATACCGACTTCAGCCAGACCGTTTATCTGGATGGCTGGGATGATAAAAATATTGAATTTGTTTTGGGGTACAAGGCTACGGGCAATCTGATCGAAATGGCCGAATTCCTGCCGGAAACGGCATGGGAAAGCCTCAATCGCCCTGCGAAGTATGACGTTAAAACGACACCACGTCAAAAACCGAAAAATGTCAAGGAACGAATTGTTAAAGAGCGTGAATACAAAAATATTCGATTGCAGTCAGAACAGGTTGCTGAGTTTGATTACAAACCGACCAAATGTAAAAAATCTTATCGCATGGTCGTGCTGCGGAAGAACTTGTCAGTGGAAAAAGGCGAGAACGTTCTTTTTGACGACATTCGTTACTTTTTCTATATCACTAATGATCGCAAAGCAACAAAGGCTGAGATCGTTCGACATGCGAATAAACGATGTAATCAAGAGAACCTGATTGGGCAATTGAAAAGCGGCGTGTATGCCATGCGGATGCCGGTCGATACCCTAACCAGTAACTGGGCCTATATGGTCATGGCTTCACTGGCCTGGAACCTGAAGGCCTGGTTTGCGTTATCACTGACGACAAAGGGACGATGGCAAGAAAAGCACAAACGCCAAAAGAATAAAGTCTTACGGATGGAATTCAAAACATTCCGAAACTATTTTATCATGGTGCCGTGCCATATTGTCAAAACCGGCCGGAAACTTCTGTATCGCTTATTGGGATGGAACAAATACCTTGAAATACTATTTCGAGCCGTCGATATCTTTAACCGGCCGTTGCGATGTTGAGTCGGCTTCATTGAAGTTGTGGTATGGATGCCGCGATCAACCCGAAATTCTCAGAAAAAAATGAAAAAAACATGCTCAAATAACAATCTGAATGAAAAACTAAGCGGCCAACCGGTCGCCACGCCGCCGGTCTGCAAATCGTCGGAGAGCCAAAATTTTGGCATTATTACGATCGAAGTACACTTGTTTTAGGACTAAGGCTGATGCCCTTGATGCTGTGGTCGAGGCGAATATGACCTATACGC
The DNA here is from genome assembly GCA_024222685.1 of Gammaproteobacteria bacterium. Classification (GTDB taxonomy): domain Bacteria; phylum Pseudomonadota; class Gammaproteobacteria. The sequence continues at coordinate 2,266 of JAAEOZ010000650.1, forward strand.
TATCGTTCAATACCGCTTCCAATGAGGGTAATGAGATTTATTATCATGTGCAACTGTTGGCGATAGCTGATGGCGGCGCAGAGACGATATTGGCGGAAGTTAACGATCCGGTGGCTTCGAATGATCTGGCGGCTA